>JAAZOW010000116.1 GCA_012797575.1 Methanomicrobiales archaeon
TGCCTGTCCTCCTGCCAGAGCCATCATTCTATTATAGCCGTTCACCTTCATCTGCTGTGTTGCATAATCCCTATGATGCCTGTCCTCCTGCCAGAGCCATCATTCTATTATAGCCGTTCACCTTCATCCAGATCTCACGAACCATCCCCTCCTGCGATGTCGCCTGTACTCTCTCCCCGAAGATCCGTTTGAAGCCGGAGAAGAACCCTTCGACCTTCCATCGCATACCATACGTGACTACCCGCGACCACATCGGATATCCGCCCCATCGGTTTCGGTCCCGAACACATTCAGCGCGATAGGGCGACCCGGTCGAATGCGTCGCGGCATCAACCCGGGTCTTGATGCCCGAGGTGATCCTCCGCTGTTCGAGGGTGTTGAAGAGTTCGTTCCGGTCGTAGGCCCCATCGGCGAGCACCCGGTACACCGGATGCTCCTCGCTCCCGTACTGCTGGGCCTGATCGAGGAGCGGGATGAACATCCGGTCGTCGGGTACCGATTCATCGGTGATCTCCAGCCCGAGAGCCTGGTTGGTCTCGACGTCGATCATGATATGCAGTTTGATCCAACCACGGCTGACCCGCCACTTTTCGCGCATCCACTCCCCCCGGTTCGTGACCTTGATCCCGGTGCTATCGGCGGCGACGATGATATTCTCAGCGAGGAGATCGGGGACAACCGGCAACGAGAGATCAAGACGCTGGATTCGGCGGAAAAGCGTGGTGTAATCGGCTGCTTTGAGGCCAGGAATGAATGCTGCAAGTCTCCGAACAAATCCCTCCATCTGACGGTAGGGCATCTGCAGGAAGGTGTGAATGCTGGCCATCCACGCAAAGACTCAGGATACTGAAACGGCCGACCACGCTTGCCGGCGTTCATCTGGGCGAGCTGGTCATCCCACTGATCGATGAAGTCCAAAGACAGGTAAAACTCACCGCGCTTGACCAGCCGCTCATTATATATACTCCAGTCGCGATTGTCAGGGTACGGGCGTCCCCAGCGTTCTTTCTGTGGCATGAAGGGGCGGGAGGGACGTCCGGCATCTTCACTTTTGCGGTCGGGTGACCGGAGTTATTCAACACAGCGAAGAGAAGCGTAATTTTAAATATATAGAATGCAAAGTCAATTATTGCCTTCGGGTAGTGGGGGGCTCGCCCGGCCTTGGACGGATGGGGTGAGCCTCCGCCGTTTTGCAAACGCTGTTTTAAGCCTCCGCGCAATGACCTGGACGTCTGGACATTTATGTTTTCTGTCTCATTCCTCTACACGTCCGTTGGCTGTTTGCAGAAGTGGGGCGATCGGTCCCTCACTGGTGGGCGAGGGCGGAGGAGAGAGGCCGTTCTCGCGGCGAGGCAGGCCGTGCAAGGCACAGAAACCCCAGCAACCGACAGTTACAGACACTCCGTACCAAGACGAAAATCGTACGATATACCCGCTGATCGTTCATTCGTCGTTAGGGCGCGATGAAAAGAGATGTAGAACCGGGTGCCGACCAATCCAGACGGACGGGTATCACCGGGTCCAGCATTCTATCTATCCCCAGAAGAGCATCCAGATCCCGAATCCTATCAACAGAATCCCGCTTCCCGCTCGAATAACATCTCTGTATTCCCGTATCCTGCTTGAAGAGGCATATCCCCCGAGGACTCCGACCCCAAGAAACGGCGTGAGCACCCCGGCCCCAAAGACCAGCAGGAGCGATAGATCCTGCACGGTGCCGTCGATCAGGATTCTGCTCAGCAGGACGAGGATCATCGGTGCGGCGCACGGGGCCTTGACGATCGAAAATATCATGCCCAGAACGAACAGCCCGGCAAGGGTGGTCGCGCGCTTCCGTATGGATGACCGGACATAGTTGTCAGTGGAGACCGGGAGCCTGATCAACCCAAGCAGGTTCACCCCGGCGAGTATCGTGATCAGTCCCGCCGCGACGGCGAGGTAAGGACCGAAACCGCCGAGCGACATCCCCGCCAGCAGGAAACAGCATCCCATGACGATATACGCAGCGACCAGCCCCAGGCCGAATATGACCGAGTTCAGGAGGCTGCTTCTCAACCCTTTGCCCGACCCCGTGACGTACACCAGTATGAATCCGAGTATCGCCATCAGGCAGGGTGAGAAGCCGGAGAAGAGGCCCAGGGAGTATGCAAACAGGATATTCCAGTTTACCGGCGTGGAGTCTTCCTGCGGCTCAGTGCCGGCAAGGGACTGCTCGATCGCCGCCCTGATGTTCTCCTCGGCGATCTCCTCTTTGGGGATCTTGACGGTGCCGTTTACGACCACGGCCGGGACTTCGAGAAATTCGTATGCGTTCCATCGCTCCCATCCGTCCAGTGTGTTGACATCGATCCATTCGATCGCGAGGGCGCCGCCATAGGCGCTTTCCAGGTCCACGATCAACGGATCGGTCAGCTTGCAGTCCGGGCACCGGTCCATGTGGTAGTATTCGAGGGAGATCGTTGAGGTTGCGGCTGCAGGAATGCACAGAGTGCATGCGATGAGCAGAATGGTACGTGCCTGCACCGCTTTTACAGTCATGAGCCCTTCATCATTCGCAGAGGTGTGCGGAACACATCGATCACTCTGCAGGCCATCATCCCTCAGTCCTTTCCTTTCGGGGCAGATCGCCTTTCCCAGACGTAGAGGATGGGAAAAGCAACGATACCAACAAGCACGATTCCCCGGAGGAGGGGAAGAATGGGATACCCCAGTGCCAGGTGGCGCAGAAGGACGATCCCGGCAGCCAGAAGGTAGAAGACAACCGATCGTGCAAGGGTGATGCGGCGCTCGCCGCCATCGGTGAAGATGATCCGTGTCAGGAGCAGACCGATGATGACAAGGACGGGGAGCCAGAAGACCTGGTTGATGGAATACGCATGGGACGCGTAGAGATAGATCAGGAAGATCACGACGGCAAGGACGGCGTCGGTCACCTTCTCGACGATGACTCTTCTCCGTGTTGTAGTCTTCTCTCCGTGATCTCTTGGTCGAAGCGCATGACGAAAGACGTTCGTGATGGTGGGGTCGGTCAGGTTTTCTTTTCGTCTATATCGCACCATAACAAGGAAGTGCACTGCAGTGGGAATCAATGCTAGGAGGAGTATATATGATAGCGGTAGCGGTAAGTTCCCCGCCACGGTCAGAAACCCAATAATAAGAAACGATCCCCAGTAGACCGCAACTGAACGCCACAATTCCTCTTTGACAATAGGATCAATCTTCATGCATACACCACCGATGCGTCATCAGGAATCGTGAACGTGAACTCATCGTCATTTATCACGCAATTCATTGAGTAATTTCGATATTCAAGGGTTAGCACCAGATTGCCCTTATCGTAACTTTGAAGTTTCAATGGGACCATACTCATGGAATCGATCCACAATAGATACTCTCTCGTATCCTCACTGTCCAACTCGTGAGGAGTCAGTTTTACTTTATAGGCTGAAGTTGAGTTGAGTGATTCCATCTCTTCTACCATGTAATTTTTAGTAATGTTGTCAACCAGCAACGCATAGATCGCAGGCTCTGGTGTTTTCTCCGATGATGTCAAATTTCTTATGAGCACAGTATTTTCCTCCGGATCATAGATCCAGACAACATCTCCATTCGAAACGATTTCCGAGCATATATATGGACCGCTCTTTTCAATCCTTCGAAATTTATTCGGTTTCTGTAAAATTACGTCATATTCAATCGCCCTTGTCTCATTGCCTATGTTCAAAGTGAGTGTTTCAATATACGTTAAATTCTTGATGTTTTGTTGTTTCTGTATGGCTTTTTCCAGAGGTGTACCCGAATCAGTGCCTGTATCTACACAACCTGAACAAACGAGTCCGAGTACCACAATAACCGATATGGATTGGGAGTGCCTTTGTACCGTCATCATATCCACCTTAAAAAAGAATAATGGGGCTTTTTAGATCATGCAGTACCCCATACACCATGCTACTTCCACTCCCAGACAAACCGCAGCAGGTGCACAGGTATACAGGCTCGGCACATAGTAGCACGGGGTCAACAGAGCTACACAGATATCGCAGATTGGTATCCCGGGGGGGCAAGGAATTCCTAAAATCGCACAGAGACAATCCCCGATGATACACATTTTAACGCAATCCCAATAATCATCTTCCTCAGCCGCAAAGAGCTGCTCCGGCATACCCTCGACGAATGAGCCTCCGTCGACGATAACTTCTTCAAGTACATCTCCATTGCTACTGATTCTGGTGAACGTGACTTTATACAGGGACCCATTCTGATACGTACTTGTGTACTTGAGTACCCGAGCATTGTCACCGTCCCAGACTGCAACGATGTTCGATGTCTGGATGAAGTCGTCTTTTTCGATAACAGATTCAACGGGCAGTACTACAGCTGTTATGTGATTGATGGATCCGTCTTCAAGTTTTTTTTCGAGAGAGAATGTCTCAGCGTTGTCAACGATCATACTCAGATCTTCGGAACGTGGGATCTCCGAGAGTTTTCGCACATCGTCCAGGTTCAAAGTGGAAACAACAGCTTCGTACTTCTCCAGACCTGACAGATCGGTTTTTTGCAGGTCTTGTCTGGCATCGCCGCAAGGCATTCCCGGCTCGCACGCTACTACCGGCACAACACCCACGCTCACCAGCAGCACAGCAAAGAGCGCGGAGAGTGCCCGCATTCCAATGGTTCCGTTCATTTGCTTTCCTCCTGTAACATTCCCGGAGGCAGAAGAGGCAAAATCCTTAAGTACGCGGAACGTGAACCTATTCTTTGCCTTCGGGCAGTGGGGGGTTCACCCGACCTTGGACGGATGGGGTGAACCTCCGCGGTTTTGCGAACGCCTCCCGGGCATCCGCACAAGGAAATAGACCCGGAACTATATAGCATTTACTCTCACATTCCTTTACATGTCCGTCGACTGTTCATAAAAGTGAGGTGACCCCGCCCGTCCTGGAGGGCGCAGGTAGAGGAGAGAGACTGTTCTTGCGGCGAGGTAAGTAGTGCAGCCTATGCCGTGGAGACCACGCAATGGGTGGGGCCCGGGGTTCGAGAAGACCGCAGGGGTATCGCAAACCCCTATTTTGCCGTCAGCTCCCAGGGATCTCCTCCCGGAGGTAGGGTTCGGCCTCGACGAATCGTTCACCAGTCATCAGTCCACTACCTCCTGTCCACGCCGCCGTTCCCAGATGTAGAGGATGGGAAACGTGATGGTGCCGACGAGTATGACCCCCTGGAGAGTGGGAATAACCGGATACCCCAGTGCCAGACGGCGCAGAAGGACAATCCCGGCAGCCAGGAGGTAGAAGACAACCGAACGTGTGAGGGTGATGCGGTGCTCGCCGCCATCGGTGAAGACGATCCGCGCCAGAAACATGCCGATGATGAGAAGGACGGGGAGCCAGAGGATCTGGTTGATGGAGTACGCACGGGATGCATAGAGGTAGATCAAAAAGATCGCGACGGCAAGGACACCGTCGGTCACCTTATCGGCAAGGGTTCTTCTCCGTTTCGCCCTCTCCTCCTGTTGCTCCCCAGACTGGAGGACATGGTGAAGGATACGTATGGGGTTTGGGTCGATCAGGCCTTCCTTTCGTCTATACCACACCAGAACATAGGCGACTACTGCAGCGATCGTCAATGGTAGGGGAAAAATCAGGAATGCTGGTATCGGGAGGTAGCCTGCCGTGATGACGAAAGCGGTGGCGATGAGTGAGACGCCAAAGGTTGCAACTGAACGGCACAACTCTTCTCTGGCAATAGTGTCAAGTTTCACGTCTTCCACCACGTAGCCCCGGTATAGATCCAGATTACCCTCAATGCCAACCCGAGAGAGATCGAATAAGTCTTTGAGGCTTCTACATAGAGGCTGTGGCATGGAGCTATTTACGCATGCCGGTAACCGCTGTCACCACCCAGCCGGATACGCGGGCCATTGTACCATGCCCGGTAGGCCATAGTGCTCTTAGAGGATTAAGAGACATGACGCACTAGTGCTCGTTGTCACCTAAAATTCGGAGATCCTCAGAGGTGTTTTTGCCCCTCTTCGCGCCCTTTACCGTCATACTGAAAGTAGACAGGGGAGGGGGCTTTTTGCCCCCTCTCCGTCTGCCCCTCCCCCAGAGGCGATACCTCCCACGGTCCAGGGTATGGGGAGGGCCTGAAGAACGAGCTGGCGCGTGGGTTTCCTCTCCCGGATACGGTTTTCCTCGGGTATCCCCCTCCCGGAGGCCGGGTGGGGTGGGGGATGCCGGCATATTGAGGCCAGGCAGGCGTGAGGGAGATCTCACAAAGCCAGGCTACTCCCCTCATTTCATGTGATTGTTGGTGTTCTATCTCGTCAAAATCTTTGAAGATACGGCGACATGATGCACTACCTAGTGCTCTTAGAGGATTAAGAGACATAGCGCACTAGCCGGTTATGGCGCCGCCCTGGTATGGCGGAGGCGGTTGGACCAACCACCAGACCATGGTGACCGGTGCTCTACTCTCTATTGAAAGAGCGAAAGAGTGGTTGTGCCGGCAGCCTTTCTGATTGTCCTGCCGGCGGGCACGCTGATCTTCCCGCCGGGTCCATCGATGAAAGCACTCATGGATGGACTCAATAGAAACGAATATGTGAACTACCCCGCGCTCGCGGGCGGGGCTTCCTGTTTCATTCTCCTCCCCACCGGGAGTGAGTCCACAGGCTCAATGGCGCGTTCCGCGCCTGCTACCCCGACAAGGTTTTGATCTTGCAGGGCGAACTTCTTGATATTGATTGCCGCGTTGATGTCGCGGTCGTGGTGAGTACCGCAGTCAGGACAGATCCATTCTCTCTCTGCAAGAACAAGATCCTGCTTGATATACCCACAA
>JAAZOW010000195.1 GCA_012797575.1 Methanomicrobiales archaeon
GCGCCCCTCTCCCCGGGCAGAGTGGCACCAGAGAAGCCAGAAGATCACACCCCCGAAGATCTCTCGAATGTACGATTGACAACGAGCACTAGGCAAAACAATCTTGACTGTTCTGATAGGAGAAGTCCATGGTACGTGACAGGATTCCCGCGACGACTATTTTTCTCGTGCGGCGTTCCACACCAAAGCCCGCAACAGAGATAGCAACCCCCACCGTCTCCATACCTTCGCGCCCTCCCGCGCGGAATCGATCTGTAGGTGAACGGAACTGCAAGCTGCCCCAAAGTGCCACCCATCCGCCCTCCTCCAACCACAGGTGGCAACGGCAACCCCCTCCCCGGGAAAACTCCAGAAAACCGTTTTTGCAGTCTTTCAAGAAATTTACAAAACTTAAATAGTACAGACACCCCACGCTCTCTATGAGCAAAACCTTCTCTCGCAGTCTTGCCAGGAAGAAAGTGATGAGTAATGATGGCATGCTCATCGGGACCGTCAGGAACATCATGGTTGACCTCGATACGGGGCAGGTGGTCGACCTGATCGTCAAGCCTGACGATACGTTCAGGACAGATGAGTACAGGATGGATGGCGACAAGATGTTCGTGCCGTTTGAGGCAGTGAAGGATATAAAAGACTATATCGTCGTCGACCGCTACCTGCTGAAGAGGTCGGGGTAATACTTTTTCACTGCTTCTACGAACCCATCCCCATACGCTTCCTGCGTCACCCAGTCCGCCGCTGACCGGGTCGGTTCCAGGGCATTTGCAACCGCGACGCCGACACCGGCGGCCCTGAGCATCTCGATATCGTTCTCCGAGTCACCGATAGCCAGGATCTCATTGAGGTGAAGGCCCATCTCTCCGGCAAGATCCCGCATCGCCGTCCCCTTGTTCACACCCGGGTCCTGGAGGTGGATCGCAAACCGGGTGTCCAGCAACAGGACCGGGAGACGGTGGTCGCGGATGACCGCCCTCGCAGCATCGGGGTCGATCTTCCGGGCGAAGGCCACATCAGCAAACCGGTACTGCGCACTCAGAAGCTCGAGTCTGACACCCTCCTTTGCAAAATGGTCCTTGAGGACCTCAAAAGCCTCGAGAGCGGCTTCCTGGTCGCCGGGGATGTGGAGGGGGCCCTCAAATCCCCTCCGATAGGCACCGCCGTTCTCGCTGATGATGGTCCCATCCGTCCCGATCATCCTGCAGAGCCCGTCCATGAAGCAGACGGTGTTTCCGCTCGCAAGCACCACCTCGATGCCGGTATCAACGAGCACCCGGATAGCCTCGATGGCTTCTGTGTTTATGCGTCGACGCCGGTCGGTGATGGTACCATCGACGTCCGTTACGAGCGCCTTTAGCACGACTTGAGTCCCGCCTGCTCGACCATGAATGCCGCCTCACCCTCAGGGAGGTTGGGACTATCCACCAGGCGTGCGATCCTCTTCCCGCCCTTGCTCTTGCGGAGGTAGAGCCGGAAGGTCGCGGTGTGCCCGACGATGTTGCCGCCGATCGGCCTTGTGGGATCGCCGAAGAGGATGGCCGGGTTCGACATCACCTGGTTGGTCACGAGGCCGACAGCATTGTGGTCATCGATCAGCTTGAGCAGATCGTGCATGTGGCGGTTCAGCTTCTGTTGCCGGGCAGCAAGGGTCCCGCGTCCCGCATACTCCGACCGGAAGAGGGACGTCAATGAGTCGATGACGAAGAGCTTTGCCGGATACTCGGACTTGCGCAGGTCGTTTGCAAGCTCTCGTGCAGTCTCAAGGAGCAGCATCTGGTGGTCGGAGCTGTGCGCCCGGGCGACGTGGATGCGTTCGAGGATATCCTCAAGATCTCCGAGATCCGCATCCTCAGGAAGCCCGTTGACCATCTGTTCAATACGTTCAGGACGGAACGTGTTCTCGGTATCGACGTAGATGACGCATCCGTGCAGGCCTCCCAGCTCCTCGGCGAGCTGAGCGTTGACGGCCATCTGGTGTACGAGCTGACTCTTCCCGGAGCCGAACTCCCCGTAAACCTCGGTTATCGCCTGCGTCTCAAGGCCTCCGCCGACCAGCTCGTCGAATTCGGGGACCAGGGTCTTCAA
>JAAZOW010000258.1 GCA_012797575.1 Methanomicrobiales archaeon
CACTTTCACGCCGCACACCTAGCCTTAATACCTGACAGTGTGAAGTGAGATTGGAGATGTAAGTCATGGAGCTATCCGAAGTAACAGAGAGAATCTCCCGTAAATTCGAATCGAAGGGTGCACAACCTGATAAGCAGAAGATCGAGTCACGCCTTCGCCGCCTTGTCGATGAGTTCAGCGTCAACATCGCCGAGGCCGAGCGGACGGTGACGAGTGACCTCGCCCGCGAGTACGACCTCACCATCGTCGGGAGTTCATCCACAGAACTCCGGCCGATAAACGAGATCGCTCCCGGAGAGTGGGTGACGGTCGAGGGAAAGATCGTTGCCCTGACACAGGCGTTCTCATCCTCGATTGCGCAGAACGGTATCATCGCTGACTCAAGCGGTGCCATACGTTTCGTGTCCTGGGCACGCGCAAACGCCCCTGCGATGGAGTACGGTCACTGGTACCGGATCGAGTCTGCGGTCGTCGATGAGTACAGAGGTACACCAAACCTGAAGATCCATTCGGGCACCACCGTATCCCGGATGGAGAAGGATATACCCCTCCTCCCCTCGATCACACCGATTGCGGAGCTGAGGCCGGGTGTGGGGAGCGTGCGGGTCAAGGTCATCCAGGATTGGGATGTCCTCCACGAGCGGATGCTCCAGACCGGGCTCCTCGGGGATGAGACCGGCACCATCAAATTTGTCACCTGGAAGGATGACGATAAAGAGAAGCTGGAGCTTGATACCGTCTACAACATCTTTTATGCCACCGTCGATGAGTATAACGGCAGGCTCTCCCTCACCCTGAACACCGCGATGTACATCGCGGATGAGGGTGACATCGAGGTCGGACGGAACGAGACCGAGATCCAGGGCGCCCTCGTCCATGTCGCGCCAGGGTCAGGCCTCATCAAGCGCTGCCCGGTTGAAGGGTGCAACAGGGCTCTCTCCCGGCAGAACTACTGTGCGGTGCACGAGATCCAGCCCAACTTCCGGTACGATCTCCGCCTGAAGGCGGTTCTGGATGATGGAGAGCGGGCCCGGAACGTCCTGATGCAGCGTGACCTTGTCGAAGACCTCGTCGGGATCAATCTGGACGAAGCCGTCAAGATCGCCGAGTCAAATCCGCTCGGCATGGATGAGATCTTCTACCGTGTCAGGAACGCGGTGCTCGGGCGCTACTACGCCTGTAGCGGCAGTGAGTTCGCCGGCAGGATGCTTGTTAATTCCTGCGCGCCAGTCGTATTCAAACCTGAGGAGCTGGCTGCGCTGCTGAACCGTGCCGGAGGTGAGACGGCATGAGATCGCAGAACGCATTTGAGCGCGAACCAGCGCGCAGGGTCTTTGCGTCCGAGTTCCGCGAGACCCGTTACCAGTTCAAGGAGGGCGACGATGAGAAGAGCCCGACCTATGTCCTTCTCCCGAGCGGGATCCGGAGCAACCGTGTCTTCATCGTGGGAACCCTCACCGAGAGGCAGCGACATGGTGACCAGAATCTCTTCTACCGGGGGAGGGTCATCGATCCGACCGGTACCTTCTTCATCATGGCAGGGTCGTACCAGCCAGAGGCGATGCAGCAGCTCGCCCGGATTGAGCCCCCTGTCTTCGTCGCCGTCGTCGGCAAACCGAACCTCTACATGACCCCTGATGGAGCCTGTCTGGTCTCGATCCGGGCAGAATCGATATCGGTTGTGGACCGTGAGACTCGGGATATCTGGGTGCTGGATACCGCCCGCGATACCCTGGACCGTCTGGATGCGCTTGGGACCACCGGAGACTCCCGCAGGGCCCAGGAGGAGTATGGGACGCAGCCGGATATCTACAGAAAGATCGTCTACGATGCCCTCACCCAGGTGCAGCTGTAGACCGCGATCCACTCTTCATATCCCCCTTTTTGACGATCCTGGTAGTATGGAGGTGGGGTCGTCATCCCACCACGGCCCCGGGTACGTGGGACGGAATGGTTAGGTTAATGGAGGCGCCGTGCCAAGAGATGCAACTGAGGTGCGATCTGATATGCAGGAAGCAACGAGGACTGATCGGCCGCCGGAGTCCATCATCCTGCGTGTTGCCTATCTCTCTCTTGCCGTCAACGCCGGCCTGGTCGTCTCAAAGCTGGCCCTCTCGGTCTATTCGGGGAGCCTGGCCCTCCGTGCGGACGGCATCCACTCGTTCGTGGACGTCGTCGCCTCGATCGCGCTGATCTTAGGCGTCTTCCTCTCCACGCGCAAGCGCCGGGACTTCCCGTATGGGCTCTACAAGGTTGAGAATGTCGTCGCAGTGGCCATTGCCCTCCTCATCTTCTTCACCGCCTTTGAGATTGCGATGGAGGCGGTGGCGGGCGGTGGAGTCGCCCAGTCCTACAGCGGATGGGTCCTTCCCGCTGTCGCCGCCTTCATCCCGATACCCTTCATCCTCGGCACGTACGAGGTGAGTGTAGGGCGGAAGTACAACTCGCCGGGCCTGATCGCCGATGGGAAGCAACACCAGATGGATGTCCTCTCCTCCTCAGTCGTCTTCATCGCCATCCTCGGCCAGTTCTTCGGCATACCTCTGGATCGGATCGCAGCCGTCATCGTGGCCATCTTCATCGTCCGGTCGGGCTGGGAGATCTTGAAGGATAGCATGAAACCCCTCCTGGATGCCTCAGTCGACTACGATACGCTCAGCGAGATCCGCGCCATCATCCGGTCAGACCCGATGGTGAGCAGCATCAGGAGCGTCACGGGCCGCAACTCCGGACGCTATATTTTTGTTGAGGCGGTGGTTGAGATGGCGACATCGAATCTCAACGAGGCGCACCAGGCGAGTGAGCGCATCGAGGAGGCCATACACCTCCAGGTTCAGAACGTCGAGCGGATCGTCATTCACTATGAACCCGAGGAGAAGGTGCATCTGCGGTATGCGGTGCCGCTACAGGATCGGGAGGGTCTGGTCAGTGACCATCCCGGCGAAGCACCGTACTTCGCGATCTTCGATGTCGATGTCAGGACGGATCGCGTCGAGCGGCAGGATATCGTCGCCAACCCCTTCACAGGCGCTGAAGAGCGGAAGGGCGTGCAGATAGCTGAGATGCTGCTCGCGGAGGAGATCGATGTGATCCTCCTGCACCACTCCCTCACGGGAAAGGGGATCGGCTATGCGTTCGAGGCGGCGGGGGTCGAGATGAGGATGACCACCGCGACGACACTTGCAGAGGCGATCGATGAGGCAATAGAACATCGCGAGGAAGAGACCGGCACCCTGTCTCGCTGACCTCCATCAGGGTATCAACAAACATGCGAAACCACAGAAACGTCATCCTCATCGGCATGCCCGGCGCGGGGAAGAGCACCGTGGGCGTCATCGTTGCAAAAACCCTTGGTATGCGGTTCATCGATACGGATATCCTGATCCAGGAGCGGACCGGGAGGATGCTTCAGGAGATACTCGACGAGGATGGGCCTGATGCGTTTGGGCGGATCGAGGAGGAGGTGATCCTCTCCCTCCACCCCCGCCATACGGTGATCGCGACGGGTGGCAGCGTGGTATGTAGCGAGGCTGCGATGGCGCACCTGAGCCCGGCGGGGGTGGTTGTATACCTGGAGATCGCATATGAGGAGATGAAGAGGAGGCTGAAGAACATAACGACCCGGGGGATAGTCCTCCTCCCGGGCCAGAGCCTCCGTGGGATGTACGACGAGCGGGCCCCGCTGTACGAGAGGTATGCTGATGTCGTCGTCGCGTGTTCGGGCGAGGAGGATCTCGAGTCCGTGGTCCGGGGCGTGATCGAGGCGTTGTGAGGGTCTCGACTGTCGCGGGAATGCTCACAGGGATGCTGCCCAACCGGACTTGCCGTGCCGGAAGGAGCTGCTGCAATCGGGCCTGGTTCCGATTGCGGCCTCCCGATCACACTTCTGCGACCAGGAACCGCCCATCTTCACCTTCAACGAGGCGCACCGTGATCATCGCACCTTCGTGCACGCCGAAGTCCGAGTAGGGTTCGTTCAGGAGCGTCCCCCTGAGTGATGTTGCGTCGTCCGACTGCCCCTCCAGGCGGACCCAGACCCCTTCGGGGACCACATTCCGATCTCGTGAGAGCAGGATCACCGATACATCATCGAAGTACCCGGAGGCCCTGAACCTGTCGAGGTCAACCCTCTTTCGCACAGCCTGGAGGTGCTCCGGCTCGTAGTAGATGAGCCACCTCTGTTCTTCGAGGAGCGCGAGATCGTTTGCCTCTCCCTCCGATAGGAGCGCGTATGCTCCCATATCGTCGAGGTGGAGTATGAGCCCTTCGCCGTGATCTTTGAAGTTCACGACGATCTCCGGTGGCCTTCCGGGTTCGGCCCGGCAGAGGGCATGGATGCGGAAGGTGACTCCCTCCTCATGGTCCACGTAAAAGAAGCCGATGCATCGGTCTGCATCCGCGTGAGCCTGTTCTTCTCCGGAGAGGACGTGGGCTATGCCGGGGTTGATCTCCGCAACCGCCCACCTGGAGATGATCTCCCGATCGGAGTAGTGTGTCGTTTCATCGTTCATGGTACCGTGGTATAGTGTCTCTTGCGTTTGGCATGAAAGGATTTTGAAATGTTGATGAAGATCTCTTGACTCTCAGACTGTGTCAACCGGATGTGCATCCGCCGCGCCATACCCGCACCATCTGCCGGTGCGCTTCCGCCATGCGTGGAGCTCGATCAGGCCAGAAGGGCATGTCCGGGGGTTTTTGGGTGGGAGATCGGGTGCTCGGCGCCGGCGGCCCCCCCGTATGGGGGTGGCGATCCGCTGATACGGTGGAGCACGTCAGCGGATCGTGTGGCTGCGACCCCTCACCCCTCCTCCTGGAGTTGCCCGGGCCGGACCGGGACCACGTAGGGTGCCGGGAGGTCCTGCTTCACCACAGCCTCGATCCCGTAGACGTTTCCGAGCATCTCCTGGGTGAGGACCTCCTCCGGCGCCCCATAGCCGTAGATCGACCCTCCCGCAAGGACCATGAGCCGGTGGCAGTAGGTCGCCGCGAGGTTGAGGTCGTGGAGGGCTATGACGACCGCAAGATCCCTCTCTTCAGCAAGCCGACTGAGAACCTCCATCACCGCCATCTGGTGGCGGATATCGAGGTTGCTCGTCGGTTCGTCCAGGAGGACCACCCCGGTCTCCTGGACGAGCGCCCGGGCGATCATCACCCGCTGACGCTCCCCGCCTGAGAGTTCAGCGACCTTCCGGAACGCAAGTCCCTCAAGGCCCAGGAGATCGAGCGCCGTGATCACCCTCTCCTCATCCTCCGGGCTCACCGTCCAGTTCAGGTAGGGCCGCCGCCCCATGAGGACTGTCTCAAAGACCGTCGATGCTGTCTGGTTCCCGGCTGACTGCGGGACGTAGGCCATCTCCCGGGCAACCTCGCGGCGGTGCATCTTCCCGAGATCCTGACCCGCGAGCATCACCCTTCCCTCCATTGGTCTGAGCATCCCGTCGACGCACTTGATCAACGTCGTCTTCCCGCACCCATTCGGCCCGACGAGCCCGACGATCTCCCCGGCATCCACATCAAACGAGACCCCCGAGAGGACTGGGTGGTTCCGGTAGGCAAACGAGAGATCTTCGACTGAGAGCAGCGCCATCAGGCATCCCTCCGGTGCATGAAGAGGTAGATGAAGAACGGCACCCCGAGAAACGCCGTCACGATACCGACCGGCAGGATCTGCGGCGCAAGAATGCTCCGCCCGATGCTGTCGGCGGCGAGCAGGAGAGCGGCCCCTACGAGCCCTGAGGCCGGGATGAGTGTCCGATGATCGCCGCCGATGGCCATCCGGGTGATATGCGGTGCCACAAGCCCGATGAACCCGATGGTGCCGGTGAAACAGACGATCACCGCGGTGATCAGGGAGGCGACCACCATAAAGACCATCATCGACCGCTCTACAGGCACCCCGAGACCCGCCGCCACCTCATCACCCTCGGCGAGGGCGTTGAGGTCCCAGGCCCGGTAGATGAGGTAGGGGATGGTGCAGGCGAGAACGAGGGTCACCAGTCCGAGTCTCGGCCAGGTGGACTTCCCCACCGATCCGAACATCCAGAAGACCACCGCCTGGAGTTCCTCGGCGGTCCCTATGTACTGGAGGAGCGATGTCACCGCGGAGAAGAGATACATGAGGGCGATACCGGCAAGGATCATCGTCTCACTGCTCACACCCCGGTAGCGGGCCATACCATAGATGGCGACTGATGCCAACAGGGAGAAGAGGAATGCGTTTGCTATGATGAGGTACTCTCCATCGACGAACCCGGCGCCGAGGACGATCGCGATCGATGCTCCGGTGGCAGCGGCTGAAGATATGCCGAGGGTGAAGGGGCTTGCGAGCGGGTTTCTGAGGATCCCCTGCATCACCGTTCCCGCCACCGCAAGCCCAAACCCGGCCACGACAGCGAAGAGAACCCGATGGAGCCGGTAGTCCCAGACGATGATGTCGGCCATCTCGGGTGCGATGAAGGTCCCCGGGAAGAGGCCCGCGAGGATGGCGATGTAGGACTCGGCCACGGTGAACTCCGCCGACCCGAGGGTGACCGCGATGCCGATGAGGATGACCAGCAGGATGAGGAGCCCGCCGATGAAGGCCGTCCGGGTCTTCCTCAGGTGGGCGTATCCCTCACGCAGGACGATGCTCTTTTCCATGCGCATCTTCTCAGGGGTAGACGAACGCACCCTCTGCCGCGAGGTTGAAGTCAAGCCCCTGGAACTCGGTGAGGTAGCGCTGGTGGATGGCGTTTGGATCGAGGTCGGTGAACCGGTCCGGGTAGAACCATTTCGCAAGGTACGCGGTCCCTATGAAATGCTGGGCGCCGCCGAGGATATCAGAGTGGATGACGTGGACCCGGTCGTCATCCACACCGGCGAGCCTCGCCCACCCGGGGCGTTTGGTGATGGCCGATCGCGTCGCCTCGAGTGCAGCGATGTCGCGGCCCACATAACCTCCGGCCGCCAGCTGCTGGCCGGTGAGCTTGACGATGACCTCGGGGTTGCTGACGATGACCGCCTCGGGATCGATCTCGGGGTACTCGGCCGATTCTCCGCCGAAGGGGTTGTATCCCCCGGCGATCCCGAGTTTCTCGTTATACCCTGAGCCTGCTGCAAAGGTCTTATAGTCGGTCCAGTACTCGAAGTAGACCCGGGTCTTCTCATCATCGGGGATACCCGCCGTCTCGGTCCTGATCCTGTCCATGACCGATGTGTAGAAGGCCACGAACTCGTCGCCCCGGTCTTCGCACCCGGTCGCCGCTGCGATTGTGCGGATCTCATCCGGGTAGGTGGCAGGCTTGAAGCAATCGAACCGCAGGACCCGTATGCCCGGGATGCCTGCCTCCAGTTTCTGCTGGATCTCGTCGCACGTCGCGGTGGTTATGGTAGCGTAGAGGAAGACCGCGTCCGGCTTGAGTGTGAGGATCCGCTCCATGTCGGGAGATAACCACGATCCGACGTTCGCTTTCTCGGCACACTCAGGGAAAAATGTGGTCTTCTCGTGGCTGTATTTGTCGACGGCTACGATTTTGTCCATATCAAACCCGAGCGATCGGAGTGTCTCCAGTGCCTCACCGCTGAAGGTCACCACCCGGCGCAGGGGCCGGGTGAGGGTCAGGGTCTGGCCTGTGGAGTCGGTGATCTCGAGGGGGCGCCCGTCCCAGTGGGTGAAGACCCAGGCGGCGTCCTGGATGTCGGTTCGGGTCAGGTCTCCTTCGCCGACGAGGTAGGTGAGGGCTGCGGCCCTGTATTCATGCTCATCGAGGATCCCGTTGCCGTCTGCATCTCCGGGGATGCCGGTGGCAGAGACTGCGGCCGCGATGAGGAGGAGCGCGATGACGAGGAGTGGGCGCTTCATCGCCGACCACCCCGGTGGTGTGCCGCAAGGAAGAGACCGGCGATCGCTGTGAGGAGGGGGAGGGGCGAGGCGGCCTGGGCGTCTGTGGGTGGAGACCCGCCCGCCTCCGGGACCTCGACGCCATCCACCGCGACATGTGATGGGACGATCTCGCCGTGGGCTTCGGCGGCGAAGTCCTCCCATACTCCTACTATATCCCCACTCCCTGAGGCAGGGGCCTTGACCGAGTAGGTGATCACGGCCTCGTCTGCAACCGTAAACGCGATCATCTGCCCCTGGATGAGGGTGCGGTCATCCGGGTGTTCTGTCCCCGCGAAGGTGTAGCCGCCTGGCAGGGTCTCGACCACCCCGCCGAGGGGCATATCCCCGACCGAGAGCGAGACGGTGAAGACCTCCCCGGCGCCGGGCTCGGCGGTGGAGAGGCTCCGGGTCACCGGGGCACCATATGCCACGGCGGGGAGTATCATAAGCAGGAGGGCGAGGTAGAAGAGGCGGTTTGCCGAGGGTCTCATCATACTTTCTCTGTTGTCGATTTGGTGATATGAATGTTTCTTCCTGTACTAACAAGTCTGAACTTTCTGCGGGCTGAAATGGGAGCAGGCCGGCGCCGATACAACCTCGCTCTCTTCCTCGTCGGCGGGCTCTCCATCTGCGGGATGGGGGTGAGCGCCAGATGGTACATCGGTTCGGGACCCCGGATGCCTGATCCTTCGGGCGATGGTGCTGGATCCATGGCTTTCTAGAGATATGGGTGTACGGAGGCCCGTTACTCTGCCTCTCCTGCGCACCCCTCCCCTGTACTCTTCGCGGCAATGCGGATGATCGACGGCTAACCCCACGTGGGAGGATCCACAGGATGATATGGAGTGATCTCTCGTAAACTATAATCGATTAACAAACACTAAAAATAAAATAAAAAAACTTAATTACATCTCCATTGTAACCCTCTCTGTGGAGTTGGCATGAAGAGAGATATTCGTGGGTTGCCCATCGCCGTGGGGGTCGTCTGTGTCATCGTGGCTCTCGCCCTTATCCTTGTAGCGTCCGGAACATCCGGTGAGAGTCCTTCGGGGGCTGTCCGGACGATTACAGACATGGACGGCAGGGCGGTGACCATTCCGTCTGAGATCAGAACCGTGGTCATCACCTGTTGCGGCGGGGCGACACAGGAACTGGCTGCCCTGGGGGTCGGCGATCGGGTCGCCGCCCAACCGAGGCAGTGCACTACAGAACGCCTATATGACATCGTTCCCGGGTACCGCGATACCCCTGATGTCGGCTCCTTTGACGACGTCAACGTGGAGGAGATCCTGAAACTCAACCCTGACATCGTTATCGGAAGTGTCTATGCAGAGACGGGCAACACCTACATCGAAGCGGCCGCGGTCCCGGTCGTGCGGGTACTCACGGGGCGTGCCGGGGTCGCGGAACTAAAACAGGAGTTCCTCATGTTAGGTCAGGTCTTCGGGCGTGAAGAGCGCGCTGAGCGGCTGGTTGCATACTGGGATGAGACCCTCACGCGGATCGAGGCGAAGATCGCTGACATACCCGAGGACGAGCGGAGACGGGTCTACTACATGAATGGTGCCCCCCTCACGACAGACGGGCGCAGTGCCTGGGGTGACGATATGATCCGGGCCGCCGGCGGGATCAACGTTGCTGGGGGAATCGATCAGAGGAGTGGTAGCCAGATCTCCGCTGAGGAGCTCGTCCGATGGGATCCCGAAGTCATCTATGTCCAGTCGAACATGAAGGACCGCTCGAGCCCGGCCGGTGCGTTTGTAGCCAACCCCCAGTTCGAGACCATCAGGGCGGTCCAGGATGGGGCGGTGTATTCCTGCCCTGTAGGAGCGTTCTGGTGGGACCGTCCCGCACCGGAGAGCCCGCTCGGGATCCTCTGGCTTGCCGAGAAACTCTATCCGGACCGGTTTGCCGACGTCGATCTCGCAGACGAAACAAAAGCGTTCTTCCGTGAGTTCTATGATTATGATCTCACGGATGAGGAGGTGGAGAACATCCTCTACCTCGACATTGGCTCAAGCAGGGATGTGATTGCAGAATGACAGACCACATAATCCAGCTCCGGCAGGTTATGCCGGCGGCAGAGAATGTTGAACTCCTGGATGCGACCGTATCCGGGTACCAGGCCTACCGGATCCTCTCGGCGGCGCTCGAGCTTGGGCTCTTTGATTGGCTCTCGGAACATGGGCCAGCCATCCGGCATGACATCACCGCACTCGGCATAGACGGGATGTTCACCCGGAGTCTCCTGACGGCGCTTGCCGATATGGGGTACGTTACGTTCGACGAGAACATGTGCGCAAACACCCGCATCGCTGAAGAACTCCTGGTCAGCACCAGCCCCACCTATCAGGGCGACCTGATCCTCGCTGCAGGCAGGGAGACCTCATCGTGGTCTGATCTAGCCGCAACACTCAGGAATGGCACCGAGACGCAGAAGACCGGTCTCCGACCGACGCACGACCACCTCAGGGCGGTCGCTCAGCGGTGCACCCGGGGGGAGCTGCAACACGTTGTCAGCCAGGTTGTCCGGAGCCCGGGGTTCCGGGATGCCCGATCCATGCTTGATATCGGAGGCGGACACGGTCTCTATGCCATCGCTCTCTGCCAGGAAAACCCGGATCTTCAGGCGTGCGTCTTTGATCAACCTCACGTGGTGCCGCTGACCAGGGAGTACATCAACAGATACGGGCTCTCCGGGCGGATCTCTGCCCGGGAAGGAGACATCCTCGTCGACGATCCCGGCCGGGGATATGATGTGATCGTGATCTCGCACCTCCTCTACAAGTTCCGGGACCGGTTGACGGATATCCTCGGCAGGGTCACAGAGTCCCTCGCCCCCGGCGGACTACTCGTTCTCAACCATCTCTTCTGCACCCCTGACTGCACCATATCTCCCGGAACCGGGGTCTCTGAGCTCGATAGGGCGATCATGAGCGCCGGGCACCCGCTCTGCCACCCGCCGATCCTTGAGGCCACGCTCAAGCGCCTGGGGTACTCGGATATCATCCGCTCCCCTCACGAGACCGGCATGGGGTATGCGATCATCTTCTCTGCGACGAGGGGAGACAGCGAGGTCGAGCATGGCCGCGACGGGGGTCAGCAGGCTCCCGGGCACGATTGTTGCGGGCCGGACGGGTGTGGGAACTGATGGACGATACCACGATCCTTGGCGATACCATCCGGATCCTCAAGGAGCGCCTCGGAGAGAGGATGGATGAGGTGACGGTCGAGCGGGCGGTTGTGGGGATCTTCTTCACCGGAGTCAAGCTCAACACCGGTCACGGAGGTATCTGTGCAACGCCCATAAAGGCGATCCCGGAAGCGGTCTGCTGCCCGAGTTCGGCAACGGCGATGCCGCACTCAGGGAGGCTTCGGGAACGTAAAATCAGTGCCTACGTCACCGATGCTCTTGGAGATCGGCCGATGCGCAAGGCGCTCGGGATCGCGGTTGTGAGTGCTCTCTCGGCACTCGCAAACGATGTATGCCCCCAGTCGGGGTATACCGTCACCCGTGGCGTCGACGCGATCGAACTCCTCAAGATGCCGGAGAGCGGGAACGTTGTGGTCGTCGGGGCGCTGGTCCCGTACCTGCGTGCCCTGAAGCAGGCCCGCCAGCCGTTCCGGGTCCTTGAGATGGATCCCCGCACGCTCAAGCCCGACGAGCTGCCGTTCTATGCACCGGTCGAGGAGACGGATCAGGTCGTTCCCTGGGCTGATACCCTGGTCATCACCGGCACCACGCTCATCAACGGGACGCTTGAGCACCTGCTCGACCTCGCCCGGCCTGAGGCCACGGTGGTTGTGCTCGGGCCCACGGTGAGCATACTCCCGGATGCCCTCTTCGCCCGTGGTGTGGAGATCGTCGGGGGGGATGTGGTGACCGACCCGGATCGTCTCCTGGATGTTCTCGCCGAGGGTGGCTCCGGTTACCACTTCTTTGGGAAGGGGGCCGACCGGATCGTCACCCAGCGGTCCCCCGCCTCCTCA
>JAAZOW010000228.1 GCA_012797575.1 Methanomicrobiales archaeon
GCAAGGGAGATCGAAGGTGTAGGGGTAGGTGCCCCTGTCCACGGCGTAGGGGTAGGTGCCGTCGTCGCGCTGGTGCCGGACGACGTTCTCCGCCGCCCGCACGGCAGCCGCCTGGGCGGCTCCATCATCGTATTGTTCCGCATACCGCGCAAGGAACGCCCCGCAGGAGGCATCGACGTTTAAGTGGTCGGCGGTATACTGTGCCGACTTCAGGAAGTACCCCGGCCGCACCTCAGCCGCGGCGACAGAGTCCCGTGCCCTCATGAGCGCCTCCTCATGCGGGTACTTATCTGTCGCCTCCAGGAGGGCGTCGCCGATAAAAGCGGTGATCAGGGCCGAAGGTTGGTTGTAGTTGACATGGACCTCGTTCCAGGACCCGTCCGGACTCTGACATCCAGTGACGTAGTTCAGGATCAGATCTACGAGCGGGTCGCCTCCTGCGCGGATCATCGCTTTCACAACCTCGGCATGCACCCGGTTTCTGACGATGCCAAAGACCGGATCGCGTATATACGCCGTATCACCGTCGATGATGGCAGTCTCCCGGACAGCCTCGGTGATCCGGGAGACCAGTGATGTCAGGCGCCCGTCCATGTCATCCTCTCGATCTGCTGTTTCAGCCTGAGGGCGACCGTTCGCCGGTCATAGTGTTCTGCAACGTACTCCCGTCCCCGGCGGCCCATCTCCTCCATTCGGTCCGGATCGTCCAGGAGCGAGGAGATCGCCGCTGCGATCGCCTCCGGCGTGTTATCGGCGATGACCCCAGCACCCGACTCGTTTGCGAGGTTGGCGATTTCGCCGTTCCCACAGCCAATGAAGGGGATCCCGCACGCCATGTACTCATACGCCTTGGTGGGGGCGGCGTACTCGAGAGTCTTGAGCTGCTTGAGCGGCGCCACCCCTACGAGCGACTCGGAGAGCAGCCTGGGGATCTCGTCCCGGGAGAGGATGCCCGTGAAGGTGACCGAACCGGTCAGGTTCTCTACCTCCACCAGCCGCTCAAGACACTCCCGCGTATCGCCATCGCCGACGATGAGGAGCTCTACGTTGCGGGTGCCGTTCATCGACTTGACGGCAAGGGCTACTTTTGCGAGATCCTGTGCGTGCCCGACGTTGCCGGCGTATATGATCCGCTGCTTCTTCCCGGTGTTTGTGGGGCGGAAGACCTCGGTGTTGACACCGTTTGGCATCAGCTCTATAGGAGCCGGGACCCTGTAGCGTGCCGTGATCCTCCGCGCGATCTCCTCGGTCGTGACACCCACAAGGTCGGCCCGGGAGAGGCACATCGCTTCGAACCTCCGGCTCATCTTTTCGTAGACGCTGCCTTCCCGGATGAATCCAAGACTTACTGATGCGTCGATCCAGAGATCGCGTATATCGAGGATCCACTTCACATTCGATGTCCGCCGGAGCACGTAGCCTGGAATCCCGGTGAAGAGGGGCGGGGCCGATGTGATGATCACGTCGAATCGGTTCTGAGGTGAACAGAGCCAGAGGAGGGCATGGAGCGGGAAGAGGAGGTAGTAGGCCATCCTGCTCACAAACCCGGGATCTCCGGAGGTGGGCTGCCAGGTCCAGAGGCGCACGACCGTAACACCGTCGACCGTCTCCTCCCTGATCCGTCTCCAGGTTCGGGGAAACGATCCGGTGGGAAACGTGGGGTGAGGCGCCAGCACGGTCACGTCGATGCCCAGCCTTGCAAGGTGCACGGCGGTGTCGTAGATGCGCGATGCGTTTCCGGATCTCTCAGGCGGAAAATGCTGTGATATGATACATACCCGTTTCATGGGGTTCCTCGCAATTCTTTCACCATGGCTCCCGCACGTCTGGTCAATCAGGTCTCTCACTCCGTAAGGCCCGCAAACAGAGGTTAGAGGTATCTATCCCGCCCGTCCGGGGAGAGCAGGGGGATGGATGACGGCAACGGTATTGCGATGGGCCGGGCAGGGTCTGTGGGGTAGACTCCTGCCGGAGGGATACTCTCCTCCAGGGGCACCGGGCGCACCAGTGACCCGTCACCCAGCACGCGGACAGCAAATCCCTGGCCGATCCACTGCTCGTGGTCGAGGATGTTCCTGGCGTCTATGACGAACTTCGTCCTCATCCGGAGCCTCGCCGGGTCGATCTCGCGGAACTGGTCATGATCCGTGAGCACAACGATACAGTCGCTCCCGGCCGCCGCGTCGGCCATATCCATGAGGGGATGCGGGAACTCCTTCACGAAAGGGTCACAACATCTGATAGCATATCCTTCATTCTCAGCAAGCCGGATGAACTTGAGCGCCGGGCTCCCCCGGGTATCGCCGATATTGCCCTTGTAGGCGACGCCGAAGATGCTGATGACCGGATCCCTGATACCATGCAGCAGACTGCGGGTGATATGGAGCATGTAGTTCGGCATCGCGTCGTTGACCTCCCGCGCCGTGGAGACCATCCGGCACTGGGTTGAGTTCTCGGTCAGGAACCAGGGGTCGATGGCGATGCAGTGGCCCCCCACCCCCGGGCCCGGGCTTAAGATCGAGACCCGGGGGTGTCTGTTTGCAAGGGTGATGGCCTCCCAGACGTTGATGCCACACTCCTCAGCGAGTTTTGCAAACTCGTTTGCGAGCGCTATATTCACGTCACGGCAGGTGTTCTCCATCAACTTGACGAACTCAGCCGTCCGCGTATCGGTCTGGTAGATCTCTCCACGGACGAAGGTCTGGTAGACGAAGACCGCCTGATCGGTCGAGTCCCGATCGTACCCGCCGACGATACGGCTGTTGCAGACCATCTCCTTCAAAGTCCGTCCGGGGATCGCCCGTTCCGGGCAATGAGCATACAGAAATTCTCCGATGAGAATACCACTCCCCTCGAGTCTGGGGATGACGACCCGCTCGCTTGTCCCCGGGGGGACGGTCGATTCAAGGATAACCAGGTTCCCCTTCTGGAGGTGAGGGGCGATCATGTCTGCTGCTCTCTTGATGTACGAGAGATCTGAGACCTTCGTTGCCGGGTCAAGCGGCGTCGGCACGGCGATCAGAAACCCATCCGCAGCCACGGGTTCGATCTCTGCGACAAACCGGTCTTTCGCCTGGAGGTAGAGGTCCTCGATACCGGGCTCCCTGAACGGGAGCTCTCCGTTGTTCAGACAGTCCACCACATCCTGTTTCACATCAACGCCTACAACATCTGATCCGTGGGCAGCGAGCAGCAACGCGGTCGGCAACCCGATGTACCCCAACCCCAGTACACAAATCTTCATGCAATCCCCCTTCTGTGATCATTGGGACCGTGTGGCAGCACAGACCATCACGATCATCTTCCCGGCGATTCCATCCCCATAAGGATTCTTCCA
>JAAZOW010000179.1 GCA_012797575.1 Methanomicrobiales archaeon
CCCACGGCCAGGCTTGCAGCAACATCACCGTAGTCACCGAGCTCCCGGACCGCCGCCTCGACCGCCGCAGGCTCAACCCCGGCCGCAAGCGCGATCGCCGCCGCCGCAGTCCGGTCGCCTATGCCCGGGATCGCAGCGCTGAAGCCGGGACCCATATCCCCGAGCGTGAAGTAGCAGACGGTCCCGATCTCGTCCGACGATGCCCCGGCGAGGAGCCGCGCAAGAAGCGTGGTCATGTCGTTCCGGGACGATGTGGCTTCGAGCCTCTCAAAGCAGGAGGCGAGGGTTGCGAATTTCACGAGTATCGTGCCCTGGGGGTTTACTCCAGCCGGATGTTACTTGAACGTTATGGTTCTACCGCAGGAGAAACGGATGGAGTCGCTAGTGCATCATTGTCACCCTATCTTCAAAGATTTTGGTGCGTGAGGCGTAGCACCAACAACCATACGCAATGAGGGGAGTAACCTGGCTTTGCGAGATCTCCTCCCCTGTCTCTCTGCTTTCAATATAGCTGTAAAGGGCGCGGAAGAGGGGCAAAAACACACCCCTGAGGATCTCTCGAATGTGCGATTGACAACGAGCACCAGCTCCATATGGGGGGAAGGGCATCTTTGCGATATGGCTGATCGCAGAACGAGATCGCTCACCGGCGCCCTCATATCGAGCATCATCGGCATCGTCATCTTTCTGATCCTGCTCGGCGCCGCAAACGCCCTCACCAGCTACGTCCAGAGTTCAGCGCTCCTCCGTGTGGTGGAGTTTCTCAACGCAAACGTCACCCTCCTCATCCTGATCGCGGTGATCTTCCTGGCTGGAGACCTCTTCAGCGCCCTGGCATACCCCCTGAATTTGCCGGCCCCGTTCTTTGGCGCCGTCGGCGCCGCCCTCACGATCACCTTCCTCCTCCGGCTCTTCGTGCTCGCAGACGAGATCACCGGTGTCGCGGTCTTCAGCATCTTCACCGGGCTGCTTGCACCCCTGATCTGCGTCACCGTCTTCGTCATCGCGCTCATCGGTGGCTATGCCGCGCTCTTCATCGATCCCCCGCAGGAGGCGTGAGTCGGCGGGCTGCCAACCCCGGATGGGTCAGCGGATTTCGTCGATCATGGTCCAGGATACCGGCACAAAGCGCGCGAAACTGGTATCTAGCAGGAGAACTGAAGTACTTATGCATGAGAAGTGCACCCCCTGGCGAGGGCATCGTGATCGGGATCGACCCCGGGGTGGCGAGGACCGGATACGGCGTTCTCAGGAGATGCGACCCCTACCCGGCTCCCCTGGCCTTCGGCTGCATAGAGACGGGGAGCGGTCACCGCCCAGCCCGGCGGCTGCTTGCGATCTATGAGGAGGTGTCGGGGCTCCTCGATAAATATGCCCCCGAGTGCCTCGCCCTGGAGCAGCTCTTCTTCTCAAAGAACATCACATCCGCCATGCATGTCAGCGAGGCGCGCGGTGTCATCCTCCTCGCCGCGGAGCAGAAGGGGATTTCTGTCACGGAGTACACCCCAAACCAGGTCAAGATGGCAGTGACCGGGTCGGGTCGGGCCGAGAAGCATCAGGTGCAGGAGATGATGCGACGACTCCTCTGCCTGCAGGAGATTCCACGGCCCGATGACGCTGCAGACGGCCTCGCCATAGCACTCTGCCATATCAATATGACACGATAACCATGATAGATCATCTCTCGGGAGAACTGGCATCCGCCGCGGATCGGTGGGTGGTGATCGATATCGGCGGCATCGGCTACCGGGTGCAGGTCACGGAGCCCACGCTACGGGACCTCCTGGATGCAGGGGGACGCGTCATGGTGCACACCCACATGGTGGTCCGTGACGACAATATCCAACTCTACGGATTTTCTCGTCCACGGGAACGCGAGCTCTTCACGATCCTGATCGGTGTCACCGGGATTGGACCCCAGACCGCCATGAACATACTCTCGCGGATATCGTTTGAAGACTTCGCGATTGCGATCGTAACCGATGACGAAAAGACGCTCACCCGGATCCCGGGAATCGGGCCGAAGAGCGCCAAACGCCTGATCCTGGAGCTGAAGGACGCCATGAAGAAGTGCGCAGCAACCCTGCCCGACGGAAAAGACCGCGCTCTCGTCTGCGATACAGTGAGTGCCCTGGTGTCGCTCGGGTTCTCCGAACGCGAGGCGGGAGAGGCGGTCGATGCCGCCCTGCCCTCACTACCCGATCCGACGGTGCAGGATCTGATCCGGGCATCCCTCACCCGCCTGCGGGAGCAAGTATGATGGGACGGATCACCTCCCCCGCCGCCCTGCCCGAGGAGGGGGATGATATAGCGATCAGGCCGTCACGGTTCGCCGAATTCGTGGGGCAGGCCCAGGTGAGAGAGACGCTTTCAATCGCCATAGAGGCCGCAAAGAGACGCGGAGAGCCCCTGGACCATATCCTCTTCTCCGGGCCGCCGGGGCTTGGAAAGACGACGCTTGCCCGTATCATCGCCCGCGAGATGGGGGCGGCGATCAGGACGACCTCCGGGCCGGTGCTGGACCGGCCGGGGGATCTTGCCGCCCAGCTGACGGCGCTCAACCAGGGCGATATCCTCTTCATCGACGAGATCCACCGCTTAAACCCGATCGTTGAAGAGATCCTCTACCCGGCGATGGAAGACTCCTGCATCGATGTGATGATCGGCGAGGGGCCGGGGGCCCGGTCTGTCCAGCTCCCGCTCGAGGAGTTCACCCTGGTCGGTGCGACAACAAAGGTCGGTCTGCTCGCCTCCCCGCTCAGGGACAGGTTCGGGTTCATCTTCCGGCTCAACCTCTACGATGTCAGGGACCTGGCGACGATTGTCCAGAGGAGTGCCGGGATCATGCAGACCCCGATCACCCCTGAGGGTGCGCTCGAGATAGCAAAGCGGAGCCGTGGAACGCCGAGGATTGCAAACCGCCTGCTCCGGCGGGTGCGTGACTTCGCTCTGGTCAAGGGGGATGGGAGCATCGATGCCGAGGCCGCTGATCTTGCGCTGACCATGCTCGGGATCGATCGATTGGGCCTCGACGACCTTGACCGGAGGATCCTCTCGGTCATCGCACACGACTTCGGTGGCGGTCCGGTGGGCGTCAGGACGATCGCAATATCGATCGGGGAGGAGGTCCGGACGGTCGAGGAGGTCTATGAGCCCTACCTGATCCAGATCGGGTTTCTCAAACGGACCCCCCAGGGCCGGGAGACGACCGCGGCCGCCGAGAGGCATATCGGGACGGCGGCAGGATCACGGGAATGAGGAGGCGGGGGACCGCTGGGTGACGATCCGGTCGGCCCCCTTCCCAAAGAAGTGGTAACCGGAGCCACCCTCGGCGAGAACATCCAGGAGACGATCCGGGTCGGTCACCACGTCCCCCCGACGATCTCCACACCACGGGCGAAGAGGGCATCCGGGGTCCCGAACCGATGTACCCAGTCTGAAGCGGTGATCCCGGATCTGGCGCTCACCCTCATCCCGCAGATAGAGAGCCCGCCGACGAGGAAGAGAGCGAGGTTGTATCGGCGCCGGCCTGCTCCCATTTCAACCTGCAGAAAATTCAGACTTGTTAGTACAGGAAGAAACATTCATATCACTAAATCGACAACAGAGAAAGTATGATGAGACCCTCGGCAAACCGCCTCTTCTACCTCGCCCTCCTGCTTATGATACTCCCCGCCG
>JAAZOW010000145.1 GCA_012797575.1 Methanomicrobiales archaeon
CATCTCAAAGGAACAGCTCTCCCTGCACCACGATAAACACCACCAGGGTTACGTGACCGGGGCGAACGCAGACCTTGAAAAACTGGAGAAGGCGCGGCAGGAAGGAGTCGATCTCGATATGAAAGCACTATTAAAGGAGCTCTCATTCAACATCGGCGGCCACGTCCTGCACACCCTCTTCTGGCCGAGCATGGCGCCGGCCGGCAAAGGCGGCGGCGGAACCCCGGGCGGCGCCCTTGCAGACCTCATCGACCGGGAGTGGGGATCGTTTGACCGGTTCAAGTCGGAGTTCTCGAAGGCTGCTTCCAGCGTCGAGGGATCGGGTTGGGCGGCACTGGCATACTGCACCATGACGGACCGCCCGATGATCATGCAGATCGAGAAGCACAGCAATAACGTCTTCCCGTCGTTTCCGATCCTGATGGTGCTCGACGTATGGGAACACGCCTATTACGTCGAC
Source organism: Methanomicrobiales archaeon (assembly GCA_012797575.1). Taxonomy (GTDB): domain Archaea; phylum Halobacteriota; class Methanomicrobia; order Methanomicrobiales; family Methanoculleaceae; genus Methanoculleus. The sequence goes on from JAAZOW010000145.1 coordinate 461, forward strand.
TACCGGAACAACCGGGGCCAGTTCGTCGATGCGTTCTGGAACATCGTAAACTGGGATGCCGTGAACCGGCGATTAGAAACGATCTAACACCCTTTTTTCGCCCGGAACACTGCAACTCCCCTCTCCCCGGCGTGACTCGCAGGAAGTATCAGGAGAGGAGCGCAGAGCCGTACCGGCGCCCCTATCACCAGACGATGGATCCGGTGCATCCATCTTCAGGAATCGGAGGGAGAGCGAGTAGAGCAGAGGCAAGAGATCCGGTACAGACCAAGGAAGTGGCCGGAAAAGTGCCTATGCGGCCGGAGATGCTACAGATGATCGAGGCCTGAGCGGCCGGCAACCGCAAATCTCTTATCACCAGGGTGCGATCGTACCTATACCTCTTGCTTGATGGCAATGTCAGGGGGGCAAGATTCTCGCATGGGTATGGAGGATAGGGTATCAACCCAACCAGAGCAGATGTTCCAGATTCTCGACGAACCTGGCGTCTGCGTTCTCGTGCTCGATCGGGATATGCAGGTGATCTGGGCAAACGCCTATGCCAGCGATCTCCTCGATGCACGCAAAGAAGAGCTTCTGGGATGCGATGTTTCCCGGGTTTTCGATACCCATCTGGTTCCGCTCGTGCAGGGAGGCGAGGGCGTCCAGAGGCTCATCACCGCGATATGTAGCGGGGTTGCGGTGCCCCGCCTCGACCTCCCGGTGCAGAGCGCCCACGGGGAGGAGGAGTGGTTCACCTGCTCCAGCCAGAAGATGGAGCGGGGGCCATGGACAGGTATGTGGGTGCTCCGGATGCGCAACGTCACCGACTGGAAGGTGGGCAGCGGGATCCGAACGCTGCACAGGATATTTCATCTGATCGAGGCCGACGATCTCCCGCCCGAAGATCTCCTCGCTGAGGTTACCCGGATCCTCCCACCCGGATTCCGTGATTCCGGGCGGATCGGTGTCCGCATCGCATACGGCGATGCGGTGTACACCCATCGCTACCAAAAGACGCCCTGGAAAGCCACAGCGAACCTCCAGGTGGAGGGGCGGGAGGTGGGATGCATAGAGGTTGTCTGCCCGCCAGGCTCTCTGCCGCACCAGAAGAGTGCCTTCACTGCTGAAGAGCACCATCTCCTGCAGGTTGTAGCGGATATGCTCGGTCGGGCCATCGGGAGAAGCGAGAACGAGAAGTGGCACCGCCTGTTCGCCCGGAACTTCCAGGGCATAGTGTACCAGGCGACGATCGACCTCGAACCGGTCTTCGTGGGCGGTGCGGTCGAGACGATCACCGGGTATACCACGGATGAGTTCCTCACCGGAACCGTTCGCTGGGATGCGGTCGTGCACCCCGACGACCTGCCTCGCCTCCAGGAGGAGATCGACAGCCTGCAGGCGATCCGGGGCTCCTCTGTGGACCGGATCTACCGGATCCTGCGGAGAGACGACACCGTGAGATGGATCCGGGACCTCGTCTGGAATGTCTGCGGCGATGACGGCACTCCCGTCCTCATCCAGGGTGTCATCCAGGACGTCACCGACCGGAAACAGAAGAACGAAGGTCTCCTCTCAGCAAACAGGCAGCTCCAGGTGCTCAACCAGATCATGGGTGTATCTGCATCGTCCCTCTCGCTTGATGAGCTGCTTGAGACGTCGCTCATAAAGACCCTCGACCTGCTCGACTTTGATGTGGGGCTGACCTACCTGGTAAA
>JAAZOW010000169.1 GCA_012797575.1 Methanomicrobiales archaeon
GTAGACCTCGGTGACCGTGCCGACGGTGCTCCGGGGATTTTTGGACGTCGTCTTCTGCTCGATGGATATGGCCGGCGAGAGCCCATCGATGCTGTCGACGTCCGGTTTCCTCATGAGCCCGAGGAACTGCCGGGCGTAGGCTGAGAGCGATTCCACGTATCGTCGCTGCCCTTCGGCATAGATGGTGTCAAAGGCAAGCGTGGATTTCCCGGACCCCGAGACCCCGGTGATGACGATGAGCCTGTCCCGCGGGAGCTCGATAGTGATATCTTTGAGGTTGTGCTCCCGCGCCCCCTTGATGACGATATTCTTCATTGGTGCGTGCAGATCTGTTGGCTCTCTTAGCTCATAGCCGTTGTGTGATCTCGAAAAATTTAAATATAGGTGGAGAACGCAGCCCAGCCCACCCACCATCCATCACCTTAATCGTGCACCCGAAGAGACGTTCATGGAGCAAGGGCCTCCCTCCCCTGCACAGCACGGAGTCAGAACCATGAAGATCCACTGGCGAGAGATCACCTCGGCGAGCAACTCCTTTGCCGTGCTCTCCGCCGCGTGCGAAGCGCACGGCTACCGCCTCGAAGCGACGAAGGAGCCCCGTCCCGACGTCACCTGCTACAGCCTCAACTCCATCACCGGGCGGAGCTACCGCGACGAGATAGCGGAAGCGGACTGTATAACGATCGTCGGGGGTCCCCATGCCTCCGCCTGCTACCGGGAGGTGGCGCGGTATGCCGACTACGTCGTCGTCGGGGAGGGTGAGTACACCCTCCCTGCACTCTTCGCCGCCATCGAGGAGGGGAGGGACCCGCCTCCTGGTGTCGCCACCGCCGCCGGGTATACACCCGCCCGCCACACCGTCCTCCTGGATGCCTATCCCCCTTTCTCGGACGTGAAGGGATTCATCGAGATCACCCGGGGATGCCCGTTCGGCTGCGGCTACTGCCAGACGCCGCGCCTCTTCGGACGGTGCATGCGCCATCGCTCGATCGACGAGATCAGTCGGTATGCCGCGCGGTTCCGCGATATCCGGTTCGTCACCCCGAACGCGTTCGCCTACGGCTCAGACGGTGTCCACCTCAGGCTCGATCGCCTGGAACGGCTCCTCCGCCGCCTTGACGGCCGGATCTACCTCGGCACATTCCCCGGCGAGGTCCGGCCCGAGTGCGTCTCGCAGCGATCTATCGACCTCGTCCTCGACTACGGTGCCAACACCCGTCTGCACTTCGGGGCGCAGTCGGGCAGCGACCGCGTGCTCCGCCTCCTGCGCCGGGGGCATACCGTGGAGGATGTCGTCCGCGCCGTCGACCTCTGCCGGGAGAACGGGCTCGTCCCGGTCGTCGACTTCATCCTCGGCCTTCCGCATGAGAGCGACGATGACCAGCGGGCGACGCTCGATCTCATCAGGACGGTCACCCGAACGGGGAAAGCCCACATCCACTACTTCATGCCGCTGCCCGGAACCCCGCTCCAGGGCAACCGGCCCCGCCCGCTCCTCCCCGAGACGGAGAGAGCCCTTGGCCGGCTGGCTCTCGGCGGCAGGATAACCGGTTCGTGGATGGATCATGAGATAAGGTTTTTTAGGCACAGTCCTCACCTATAGAGCATGACGGATGTGCTACTTTTAGCAGATCTGCACGGTAACTACGGAAAGCTGGATGCTTTTCTCAGCTACGACTACGATGCAGTGATCATTGCAGGCGACATCACCAACTTCGGTCCCCTTGAGCCTGTTGATTCAGTACTCTCCCGTTTTGAGGTACCGTGTTTCGCGATCCCCGGTAACTGCGATCCCCGTGAGATCATCGATGTGCTCGAGCGTTCGGACACGGTCTGCCTGCACAACTCATGGATCTCTCTGGGCAACCTGACGATCGCAGGACTCGGAGGGTCAAACGAGACTCCGTTTGGCACGCCGTTTGAGTTAACAGAGGAAGAGATCGATAGAGAGCTCACCCGGATCGTCAAATACATGGACAGAAACGTCCACAACGTTCTGCTCAGCCACGCCCCACCGTATGGGGTCCTGGACACCGTCGACGGGAACCACGTCGGGAGCAGGAGCATACGCAAGCACGTGACTA
>JAAZOW010000239.1 GCA_012797575.1 Methanomicrobiales archaeon
ATAGAGAGCTCACCCGGATCGTCAAATACATGGACAGAAACGTCCACAACGTTCTGCTCAGCCACGCCCCACCGTATGGGGTCCTGGACACCGTCGACGGGAACCACGTCGGGAGCAGGAGCATACGCAAGCACGTGACTACGTTTGATCTGGTCTGTTGTGGCCACATCCACGAGGTGCGGGGCATCACCGAGATCGATGGCGCCACCGTCGTCAACCCCGGACCCGCATCGGAAGGCTACGGTGCCATCATCCGCTTCGGGAAGGAACCAAACGATATTCACATCGACCTCATCACCACGTGAGCGTGCGGAGGGATCTACCCCTCCCACGCCCTGACCACCGGCAATCCTGCCTATTTTGCCTGAATTTTTCACCTGAGCGCTGCCCCGGGCGGAGAGGATGGTAGCCCGCACCAGAACTCGCGCAATACATCAGGGCTCACCCCGCCGCGGAGCTCTCTCTGCCGAGGAGCATCTCCAGATACGATACATAGATCGGCGGACCCTCTACGCCCAGCCGCTCCGCGATCGCCCCTATCCGCTGGGCGGCATCCTCTGCGCCTTCTTCTGTCAGGATCTCGACCTCGGCGAACGTCCCGAGACCCTCGACGCCGTCGAGCGTGACCGTCGCGCCCCCGGCCTCATAGAACTCCCTGACCTTGGTGACCACAGCGGTCCGCCGGAAACCGGCGCGGGAGAGGATCGCTTCAAGGATCTCACCCGACGATACATCCAGATTGAGCTCCTCACGAGCCTTTGCGCTCCCGACACGGATCTTGGGCCCCTTGTAGGTCATGGTGACCCCCGCATCGTCGTACCTGACCCGCAACGCCTCATCGGTCTCTCCGAAGTCCCGGTCGGGGGCGTTATAGTAGACGTCGCGCTCCCGCCGCTTCTTCTCCATCCGCACCCCCTGTTGCCTGAGCCGTGCCCGGACCCCCTCCGGATCCCTGACAGCGAACTTCGCCTCCACCTCAAGCACGGTCCGCCATCCCCCTCGCGATCAGATCCCTCTGGTTCACCGCTGTGGCGAGGAGATCACCGTCCCCCAGGTGCTCCGCGGAGGTGATCGCCCGTTCGGTCAACAGGAGGGCCGAGTCGTAGTCGCCGAAGCGATAGAACCGGAGTCCCAGCTCCAGGTTCAGATCCACGGCCCTCGCGTAGTCCCGCGCGCCAAAGAGGTGGGAGGCGATCGAGAGGAGAACGTTCAGCCTCCCCGGGAGGTGGTGCATGAACCGTTCGAAACAGTCCGCAGCCCTGGCGTTGAGGGCGACCTCTGTATCCTCAGAGAGCCTTTGCCTGCAGTGTTCCTGCAGGAGGGAGTGGGCGAAGGCATACGCGCCGCCGGGAAGCCTCCTGAATACGGCGCTTTCCTGCAGGCGATCAGCCATCGCCGTCACATCCGTCTCCGACATGCCGAGCATGCAGGCCATGACCGGCGCCGGGAGCGGGGGGGATAGCAGGGAGAGATCCCGTGCCCACGTCTGCCAGTATCCAGGGATCGCGGTGAAGGCAAGCCCGGCTGGATCTTCCTCTTCGTCGAGTAGATCCTTGATATTTGCAGCAGAGGGCGCAAGGTTCCGGCGGCGCAGGGCGTTGAAGCAGGCCACAAGGCTGAAAGGGTCGCCTGCGGTCTCCTCAAGCAGGGCAGCGGTTGCATCGCTGATGGCGAGATCGAACCGCTTCTGTCCCATCTCCTGGATATCACGGCCCCGCATCCCCCGGAGGGGCACATGAGGCACGCCACGGTCATGGATCGCCTCATACCCCGGGTCGTCCTGGACGGTGAAGGCAAAGAGGACGCCGGGGGGGAGATCCTGTATGGTGTCCAGGAGGAGCTGGCTGTCAGGATATGGAGTGTGGTGGGCATCATCAAGAAGGATCGCGATGATGCGGCCTGAGTCTCTCATCAGACTCCCGAGACCCCGCAGGAGCTCCCTGAACGCCGCGCGCACCCGGTCGTACCCGACATCAGGCGGCCGGGAGAAGACACCGACGATCTCATCACCGGTCTTTGGGAGGAGGTCGACCGGCTCCACCGGGGCGCCGTGCTTGAGAAGCAGGATATCGGTATATCCAGCCGCCTCCCTGATCCCCCCACTCTCGAGTATCTCCTGGAACTCGCCTGCCGCGGCATGCACCTGCAGGTCATAGAGCAGTTTGCGAAACCCAGAAAAGATCATCCTCGGTGGCTCGAAGACCTCTGCCCTGATGACAGGGGACCGGGGGCCGTCAGGCCGATCCTGCAGATCGTATGCGAGCCAGCGCAGGAGAGAACTCTTCCCGATCCCGGGCGGGCCGGAGATCATCACCGCCTGCCCATGCTCCGCCGCCCGGGGAAGGAGGGCCAGGAGCTGCTCGCGCTCCCCGTGCCGGCCGCAGAATTCGTCAGGGGGGCAGGGGGCATACGAGACGCCCTCCGTCCACTGTTGCACCGCATCCATAATCTCACCTAACCACCATCGAATTCGAGAACATTTAACTGGTGGGGTTGAAGGGGCGAAGTGGGAAGTCCCCGGTCTTTAGGCCGGGGATGAAAGCGGAGCCCCTTCGTCATTACGATAACTATACCAACACTGAGTGTCATAATATAGTCTACCCAATATGAAGTATAAACTCGACAAATCCGCGCATTCGGTCTTTGCCCTTTATTATCATCTGGTGATAGTGGTGAAGTATCGTC
>JAAZOW010000216.1 GCA_012797575.1 Methanomicrobiales archaeon
CCGATTGAACCGGCTCGGCTACGTCTTCCAGGACTACGCCCTCATCGGCGAACTCACGGCGCTTGAGAACGTCTACCTGACATCGCTCGTCCGGGGGGTCCCAAAAGAGGAGTACCTCAGGAGGAGCACCGAGATCCTCGAGCGCGTGGGTCTCGGTGACCGGGTGGACCACCGGCAGAGCGAGCTCTCAGGCGGGGAGCAGCAGCGGGTGGCGATCGCGCGGGCGCTCGTGAACAACCCGAGCATCCTGCTCGCGGATGAGCCCTGTGCGAACCTCGACAGCCAGACGTCGAGGAGCATCCTCAACCTCTTCGCCCGCCTGAATGAGGATCTTGACCAGACGATCGTGATGGTCTCGCATGAGGAGTGGCATAAGGAGTACTTCTGCCGAATCGTCACCCTCCAGGATGGACTGGTCAGGGATGTGCAGGAGTGCCGGAGGTAGATCGTGCCCGACAGCGGGATACCGGCCGCGATCGTCCGGGGACGCTCTCCGGATATACCCCCCGCCTCGATCCCGGGCTGCAGGTCTCGTGCCGGCGTGCCATCTGGTGATCAGACGATGTTGAGAGAGTTTCAGAGAATACCCAGGTAAAAATATTTTTATATCACCGTGATTATACAGGTTCGCCCGGTGAGATGTATGCAGGAGATCATGACATTCCGGTGCAAGGACCTCGGCCTTGCATGCGAGTTCGAAGAGAAGGCGGTGGATAAGGACGAGCTCATGAAGCGGATCGAGGGACATGTCCAGACCGCCCACCAGATGGATCCCGGGCTGCCTGAGGTGCAGGAGAGACTCCGCAAGGCGATGAGGTGAGGGGAGAGCGGCACACCCGGATGGGTGCACCCCCATCCCGGGCCCCGATGGCTTTTTTTGAGTATATCTGCGCGCTCTACCTCTGAAAACTCACAGGATTCGTTCTCTTCAGGAGGCGATCGGAGTACGCACCCTGCCTCAGACCTTCAGCCGGAGCTGCAGACGTATATGGGTTCGATCAGGCTGAATGTCGGCAGAAAAAACAACTCCGATCATGAGCTGCCTTTATGGTATATCCAGGGGGTATACTCCGTCCGCTACGTGAAGGGGGAGAAGATGAGATCAACGACCCAGTGGCTGGTGACACTGAAGTTCCGGATGACGGTGAGTGGCGTCCAGTCGAAGGATGATTCGGTGGCGGAGGGGCTTGAACAGCTGCGGCAGATGCTGAGCAGCGGGGAAGATGTCCCGGTGGAGGCGAATGTCCGGAGGATCACAAACGCTGCCCTCGACGAACCAATCTTCGGCGTGAGGTGGTGAGGGGAAGGCTGGTGGAGGCTGGCGGGAAAAAGATTTTCTATCCCTGCGGCCTCACCAGACCCATGCATGAACTTCCTGACACGGTTGCCCTCGACGTAGTCATCCTGCCGCCTGAGCCGATCATCGAGCTGGCGATCAGTGCGAACCGGATCTTGCTCGCCGGCAACCCGGGTGGGGCTATACGCCTTGGGAAAGGGGACTGTCTTCCGCATATCTCGGTCGCGATCTTTCCGGCGAAGCGCGATGATATCCCGGGGATCACCGCAGAGATTGACCGGATATCCCGGAGCTGTTCTCCCATGACCCTGGTGATCGATGCAATCGCAAAACGCCGGACAGGGGCGGGGGGGATCGTCTCGTCCTTTCATGTCCCACGGCCGGAGGTCCTCCAGCTCTTCCACAAGACGGTCATGAGGAACATGAAGCCGTACGCCGTCCCCCCGACCGGGCCCGGGATGTTCGTGGGCGACGTATCCGCATCGTCCATCGACTGTCTCTACAGGTTCCCGAAGACCTCGACGTATGAACGCTACTCCCCGCACATAACGCTCGGATATGGTGATCTCCCGGAGCTGATCCCCGGGATCGATCTCCCCGTCCGATTCGAGGCGAAGGAGGCGGCGATCTGCCACCTGGGCGGTCACTGCACCTGTCGGCGGGTTCTTGCCCGGTTCAGTCTCGGTGCCGGTGCGCCCACAGGCAGCCATTAATGCATCATTCTTCAAAGATCTTGATGCGTGAGGTGAAACGCCAATGATCACGCGGGATGAGGGGAGTAGCCTCGCTCTACGAGGCCTCACCCTCACCCATGGCAGATACTCTGCTCCCCGCTCCAGGGTAGCACCACAGCTTGAGTACCTCTCCATGGAACAGGGTATCCCCCTCACCCCTGCCTCTGATCTCAGTATGCCCTAGGGGGCGCGAAGAGGGGGAACCACACCCCTGAATGGAAGATGACAACGAGCATTCGCGGAGCCGAACCCCGATCAGAACCACATCTCACCGGTGATCTCACGGAGCGCGCGCCGAATCGCCGTTCTGACCTCTGGCTCTTCCTCGATCTCGAGCGCATCAGAGAGAATGCCGGTCACCCGTACATCGCTCAGCTTCCCGAGCGCATCGGCAACAACCACCCTGACATCCTTCTTTTCGTCCACGAGGAGGGGGAGGAGGGGCTCGACTGCCCGTGGATCCCCGATCTCCCCGAGCGCCCAGGCCGCGCCGCGCCGTGCCCAGCGATCCGGTTCGGTGAGGAGGGGGAGGAGGGGCTCGACTGCCCGATCGTCCTGGAGCCTCCCGAGCGCCTGCGTCACGACCCAGCGGACCTCGTTCTCCGGGTCGTTCAGGGCGGTGACCAGTGGATCGACCGCCCGTGGATCTGCGCATGCCCCCAGGGCCTCGACCGCCCGAAGCCGGTAGGGGGTGCTCTCATGCGTGAGCTGCTCGATATACTTCTTGATGTTCTCCTCTCGCCGCTTCTCCCTATCTTCCATGAGGCGTTTTACCGAGCGTTCCATATCCATACCACCAGATTATCCTGCAGACCTGATGGTATTTACGGTACAATGGTGGTGGTGCAAACCCAGAGGAGCCGAGATAACAAAAACCCTAAAACATTCCGCAGCCAATACAAGGCTGATGGTAGAAGGTAGGCTCAAGATCGTCGTGTTCGGTTCGTTCAATGCAGGGAAGTCTACGTTCATCCAGGCGCTCGATCCCCGGAGCCGCCATATCGAGGCTGCCTCGAAGGAAGGGGCCGCCACGACGGTTGCTCTCGACTTCGGCAGGCTCAAGGTGAGGGGGCGGGCGGTCTACCTCTTCGGGACGCCCGGACAGGAGCGGTTCGAGTTCGTCAGACAGATCCTTGCGCGGGGGATGGACGGTGCAATCATCGTCGTGGACGCCACCAGAGGAATTGATGCGATGACGCGGCACCTCTACGACCAGGTAAAAGCACTTGATGTGCCGATGGCGCTCATGGCAAACAAGTGCGACTGCCCGGATGCCGATCCGGATGCCATCACCCGCAGTGTGCCGGGGGAGGTGGTGCATCCCATATCCGCGCAGAACGGCGAGAACGTCTATGAGGCGCTGGAGGCTTTCGTCGCTACCCTGGTCGACTGATGCCGGATCAGGTTGATGGAGACGAGACTATCACGACGCGGTCAGGATGAACCGTACCGCCGCGGTGAGCATCGGCATCGTGATGAGGAGGATCAGCATCACCGTGACGAACCCGCTTATCGAGGCGACGACCCTGTGCGCGTACCGGGACCACCCCAACCGCTCGAAGAACCGTTCCACCCCCTCCTTCATGATGTAGCCGCCATCGAGCGGCACGATCGGGATGGCGTTGAACATACCGACCAGCAGGTTGAACCACCCGAGCCAGAAGGCGAGGTGGACCGTGCCCCAGAAGAAGGGGAACGGCTCCTCCCAGGCTATCTGTTCGGGGGTATCGGCGAGCAGGATTGCAAGCTGCTGGGTGTTACCCTGGATGAAGGCATCGATGGGGGCTATCGTCAGGTAGAGCGGCGCAAGGAAACCGAGATCTGCGACGTTTCCAAGGTGTTCCTTCACCGCGACCGCGTTGTAGTAGTAGACCCCCATGAACCCGGAGTCCCGGTCACCGTCGAGCACCTCCGGCCATTCAGACAGGGTGAGGGTATACGTCCTCTCGATCCCATCTTTCTCGGCCGTCAGGGTGATCGCCTCCCCGGGCCGCGTCCCATCCATGATAGCCGATATCTCTTCCTGGTCCGTCACCGGGATGCCGTTTATCCCCGTTATGACCGAGTAACCCTGGAGCCCCGCGTCGGCCGCCGGGAAGTCTTTGTAGACGCCCTGGACGAGAGGGACCGCAAGCGGCGTCGCCATCCCCACAAGGAGGAACATAAGCCCGAAGCAGATGAGGCCGGCGACGATGTTGTTGGTTATGCCGGCGCCGAACATCCGTATCTTCGGCATCCCCTTCGCCGCATCGACATCCGCTTCATCGGGCTCGACGAATGCGCCGATGGGGATGACGGCGATCAAGATCCCCATGCTCCGCACCCGCATATCCTCAACGCGGGCAAGGATGGCGTGACCGAACTCGTGGATGACGATCGTGAGCAAAAGACCGATGAAGACAGCCGCGGTGATCGGTATCGCCTGGTTGACACCCGGTATGGCGAGGATGTTCCTGGGGTCGTAGATGCCCGTCGGCTCCGGGGTGTGCACCAGAAGCTGGGGGACCGCGAGGAGCAGGGCGAGCGTCATGAAGGCCGAGACCACCACGACCATGATGACGCCGAGCGTTGCGTAGGCGCGGAGCGGCCGCCGTAGTTTCTGGAACCAATCGAAGAAACCGACCCTCTCGGTCTTGATCGCCATGATGGGGCCGAAGAACATGATGCGATCGGAGAACAGCCCGCGGTCACGGATGTAGACGGCGATCAGGGTGTATGCCAGAATGAGGAGGAGGAGTACATGGAGCCAGCTCATCACTCACGGTTAGCGCGCAGGTAGCATAAAATCTTCCGCGTTCACGGAAAGTTTGAGATCTCTGATGCGTTCCGGATCCCCCCGCAGACCCCCGTCCCCGGGTTTGCGGGAGGATGTCGGAGGCCTCGGGGCGAACTTCGCCCGCGAAACCCCGGATCAGGTGCGGCCGATACCTTACAGGAAATCGGCAAACGTCTTCTGGCCGAGGTTTGCGACCGTCTTCCAGCTCCAGCGGGCACAGGGCGGCGGTCTCCCGTAGTCCCGGATGTACCGCCTGAGAAACTCGATCGTCACCGGGTCTGAGGGGTACCCGCTCCCGATACCCC
>JAAZOW010000006.1 GCA_012797575.1 Methanomicrobiales archaeon
AGCAAAATATTAACTCACCGAGGTTACAATGTGCGGCATATTTGGTGTAATGGATGAGAGGCGCCAGATGATGGATGGTTCCGGTATCCGGCAGGCCCTCTCCATGATGAACGAGCGCGGTAGCGGCGAGGGGGCGGGCTACGCGGCATACGGTATATACCCTGATTACCGGGACTGCTACGCGCTCCACGTCTTCTTCGACAGCTCTCGCGACAGTAGAGCGGTTGTCGATGCAATACTGGAGGAGTGGGGGGAGATCGAGCATAGCGAAGCGATTCCCACCTACGACCAACCGAACCTCCGGACGACCTGCACCCCCTGGCGCTACTTCTTCAAGCCCGACCCCTCTCTCGCGCCCGGGAGTGCATCGCCGGAGAGGGATATCGTCACGGATCTCGTGATGCAGATCAACGCAGGTTCCGGCGGGGTCGAGGTCGTCTCGTCAGGGAAGGATGTCGGCGTCTTCAAGGCCTGCGGCTGGCCGGAGGATGTAGCGAACTACTACCGGATCGAGGACTACGAGGGCTACATCTGGCTTGCCCACAACCGGTATGCGACGAACAACCCGGGGATGTGGGAGCGGCCCGACCCGTTCAACCTCCATGACTGGAGCGTCGTGGAGAACGGAAAGATCACGTCGTACGGGACCAACCGGCGCTATATCGAGAGTTTTGGATACGCCTGTTCCATGTCTACCGATAGCGAGATCATCACCTGCCTGATCGATCTCCTGGTGCGGCGGCATGGGCTTGCGATCGATCTCGCCATCAAGGTGCTCTCCCCACCCTTCTGGGAGGATATCGACCTGATGCCGGAGGTCGAAGCGGATCTGAACCGCGCACTCCGGCTCGCGTATGGATCAGCGATGATGAACGGACCGTTCACTGTCATCGCAGCGAACCCTGAGATGATGATCGGGTTCACCGACCGGGGCAAGCTCCGGCCGATGGTCGTCGGCGAGTGCGCGGATCGCCTCTACATCGCCAGCGAAGAGGCGGCCATCCGGGCCATGGAGCCAGGCGTCGAGTCGATAAGGATGCCGGGCGCGGGAGAGCCGGTGATCGGGAGGGTTGCCCCATGAAGAACAACATCGGCAGCATACCGCTACGTTACCGGGTCACGATCGACCGGGAACAGTGTATGGAGTGTGAACGGTGCATCGAGAACTGTTCTTACGGCGTCTTCAGGCGGGATGGCGACCGGATCCTGATCAACTCCCGGAGGTGCACTGCCTGCCACCGGTGCCTTGCCTACTGCCCCCGGGATGCCATCACCATCACGGAACAGCCCTGCGACTACCGGAACCACCCGGTCTGGACCAGGCAGACGCGAGAAGCGATCTACAACCAGGCCCGGACCGGCAAGATCATACTCGCGGGGATGGGGAGCGTCGCAGACCTCCCGGTCATATTCGATCACCTGATGCTGGACGCAAGCCAGGTCACCACGCCCCCGACGGATCCGCTCCGTGAACCCGTCGAACTCCGGACATACCTCGGGAAGAAGCCGTCAAGACTGGAGTTTGGGCGGGGACCGGATGGGGAGATCGAACTCGCCACGGAGCTCACCCCGAACCTCATGCTGAAGACCCCGATCATGCTCGGTCACATGAGCTACGGGGCGATCAGCCTCAACGCCCAGATCTCCCTGGCCCGGGCAGCGAAGGAGACCGGGACCTACATGGGCACCGGAGAGGGTGGACTCCACGCCGGGCTCTACCCCTACCAGGATCGCATGATCGTCCAGGTGGCGTCGGGCCGGTTCGGTGTGAACATCGACTACCTTGAGCGCGGCGCCGCCATCGAGATCAAGCTCGGACAGGGCGCAAAACCGGGTATCGGCGGGCACCTCACCGGGGAGAAGGTCAGCCGCGATGTCTCCCGGACACGGATGATCCCGGAGGGGAGTGACGCTATCAGCCCGGCGCCGCACCATGATATCTATGGTATCGAGGACCTCTCTCAGCTCGTCCGATCCATCAAGGAGGCGACGGAGTGGAAGAAACCGGTCTTTGCCAAGATCGCGGCCGTCAACAATACCGCCGAGAACGTCGCGGCTGTTGCCCGGGCCTCGGTGGACGCTGTCGTCATCGACGGGTTCCGG
>JAAZOW010000084.1 GCA_012797575.1 Methanomicrobiales archaeon
CGGGGGTCTGCAACCTCGCATAGCACCGGAGAGGTGTTCAGCCCCGAGGGTCAGGCGATCCATGGCTCCGTCCACCATACTCTGATTTATGGGGGTGTTTCCACCAAGCAGGGTGCCGACCGCGATGAACTCATCGAGGGCCGTGATGAAGTCTGCGTGAGCGGGCGCAAATTCGGGCGATACATCGAGTGCCAGGGCATCGCGGCGGGCATCGCCTGCAAGGGAGCAGATTCTGGTTGCCTGGCTGCGGAGCGCTGTATCGTCCCGGGTATGTGCGGAGTAGATCTCCCCTGCGGCAAGGTCCAGGAGCGGGACGCCTGTCTTTGCGATCAACGCTTCCAGCCTCTCATCATCGTTGAGAGGTTCTGGGTAGAGTGCTGTGGTATCCTCTGGTCCGAGGGCATCTGTGAATTCTGACTCATTCTCCGGGGAATACGGGAATACCGCAGCAAGCGTTCCCGGAAGCAGGAGGTGCAGAAACAGGATCGTCGCGATACAACCGGTCAGGAGCAGTGTTGCCGCCCGAAAGCCTCTCGATGCCACTGGTTAGGGTAACGAGCGCCAGATAGATATCTGTTACGGGTGCGTGGGGTCCCCTTCCCGTGCCGGTAGCGCTCTACGAAACACCTGGTCATCTGAGATCCCATCGAGGTGTGCGAAGCGCAGGTGGGGTGGGGCTTGATTGGGGGTGCGCTGGAGGCCGGTGAGGGATCTTTTCTACCCCCATGGCGATAAGGTTGAGCTCGGGGCGAGCCGGGTCTGGCACCAATCTTCGCCAGGGAAGAGTGAAAGCTGGAATGAGGCTATAAGAGCCCGTCGATGGAAATCTTCGGTTGAATTCGATGATATCGAGTATCAGCCGCGCATTGGAGCACTACCCAAGCGCCCAGACCGGGGCCTCCCCCCCGCCAAGGTCCACCTGTAGGCAGCACTCAGCGAGAGCGAGTGTCTCCGGGACATCGAAGAGTATGGACCCCACCTTCCTCTCGTAGCGGTCCAGCGTCGCCGCTTCGTAAGGCTCGCCGAATGACGTTTTTGGGGCAAGTTTCACCGGGGAGTAGGTGTTGCCACGGTAGTGGAGGGTGAATGCATTGATGTCCGGAGCCCGGATCGTGTATACCCGACTCTCCCCCTTATGGCCCAGGTTGGTAACCCTCACCTCGACCAGCAGAAACATCCTCCCCGAGTCCGCCGTGATCACCTCCGCGCCCTCGCCGTACTGACAGTATGTCCTGGTCTTCGTCACCGTCGCAAGCATCAGGGATATGTCATTTGCACGATTCCGATCCTCATACAGGTACCGTTGCAGGAGCGCCAGCTCCTCCTCCTCGGTGCCGTCCCGGTGGGTTCCGGAGAAGTTGATCACGGCGATATCCTGCGGCAGATACCGTGCCGGGCGGTCAAGTCCCTCGATCGCCCTACGCAGAAAGATCGATCCCTGCTGGAGCCCGTCAAGGGCCGCATCCACCCTGGTGCTGTTGAGGGGGGCGCTTCCCTGCAACATATCTCCGACCGACATGTACGACTCAAGGGAGCGGGTGAATGCGGCTTTTGCGGCTTTCCGGGGATCTGAGACCAGAAGCTTCTCCACCTCCCTTTGGGTGCTTTTCGCAAGCGCATGGAGCGATGCGGTGCTCTCCCGAGCCGCCCGCTCATCCCAGGAGTAGAGGGCGTGGGTGCTCTGCAGGGAGAGGAACATGAGCGAGATACTGCTCTCCTCGACCAGCTCTGCCAGTTCATCGTCATCGTAGTCGGGTGCGGCCGGCGTTATATTCTCGACCACATCCACGCCAGGGTCGGCCGGTTCGTCCTCATCCGGGGCCGGTGCAGGGGTGGCGTGGGGGAGATGGACGTCAGGGAACCGTTCCCTGGTCCCGGCGAGGGGGGCGGGGAGATCCGGGGTGATGATCGGTTGCGGGGACGAGGGGTCCACTGAACCGGTGGCATCTGGCGGTGCCGGGGAAGGGGCAAACAGGATCGCGGCGAAGATGACCAGCGCCAGTATCATCGAAGCAGCATCCGGAAGGTTCACAGTTGGTATGTAGCCCCTCTAGATAGATATACTCCCCGGGAGCGCCCCTGATTATGGGTCTTCCGGCATAGCAGGCGTCCACCCTCTCCCGACGGCCAGGGTCGCGCGCTGACCGCCCGGCGGTGCGATAGGAAGGACTTCCAGGGATTGAGGGCACCTGCAAACTGTTATCACCGGAGGCACCGACCTTTGAGCCTATGGACGGCCGTGGATGTGCCTGGGATAGCGATTACCGGAGGCGGGGGGACCTCTGGGGTGGAGCACCGGTGCCGCTCCCGGACCTCCCCGCTGGCGCCGCCGTCCTGGAACTCGGGTGCGGGAACGGCAAGACCCTCGCCGCCCTGGCCCAGCAGCCCTGGAGCGTGATCGCAGCCGATATATCTCCCCATGCCATCGACCGTGCCAGGGCTAGCCCGGGGTCGGCGGCTGCCCGCTTCGTCGTTGCTGGTGCAGCATGCCTGCCATTCCATGGGGGGGTCTTTGATGCAGTCTTCCTGATCCACATCGTCGGTCACCTCCTGGAGCCGGGTCGGCGGGCTATGGCATCCGAGGTCCTGCGGGTGCTCAGGCCCGGCGGGAAGGTCTTCTTCAGAGCCTTCTCGGTCGAGGATATGCGCGCCGGGAAGGGGGCGGAGGTGGAACCGCAGACCTTCTGCAGGGGAAATGGTATCATCACCCACTACTTCACCGAAACTGAGGTTATGGAACTCTTTACGCCGTTTGAGGCCGTCTCGGCCGGGACATGCCGCCGGGAGATGCGGGTCAGGGGCAGGGGTCTCCCCCGGGCCGAGATCGAGGCGGTCTTTCGGAAGGCGGGTTCCTCCAGTCCTGCAGGATCTCGAGGATATACTCCCAGGCAGCCCGAATCCCCTCTTCGACCG
>JAAZOW010000331.1 GCA_012797575.1 Methanomicrobiales archaeon
CCGGCGCTTTTGATGGTGGAGAAGACATCGATCCCGGCAGCCTCCATAGACGGGCGGACAAGGTCCATGTGCCGGCAGAGTCTCCTGATGCTCTCATCGACGATCCCCTCGTGCTCTTCGGCGATGCAGTCCTCGCAGTATATGCAGGGGTATGCCCCGAACCCGAATGCCTTCGGGAAATCATCGTAGAAGGCAGTCTTTTCGAGAAAGTGCACCGTGGAGTTCACCCAGAGGATGAGATCGCGGAGGAATGGATGGAAATCGAGCGGTATATCCTCTGGCTTCAGGTCGGGATATCCTGGCACACCCTCGAACCGCAGGAGCAGCCCGGTGCTGTACTCAGCGAGCAGCCGCCGGGTCTCGGCAGGGGTCGGAGCATACGGCGGACAGGATAAGTGTTTCGCGTAGCCCTTGCACCCAAACCGGCACTTGAACCGCACCCACTCCGCCGTGACCACATCACTGGCCGATATCTGCCGTACCTCCGCCCCGCGTTCCCGTGCAAGGGAGGAGAGTTTATCGATCTCCTTTTGAAGTTCCAGTCTCATCGCCGATCGCCCCGATTGAGGAGTATATCTCACTCTCCAGGTATTTGGGCATTGTGGGGATGGTATGTGCTAGCGAATGCAGAGGCGGTATGGTGGCGTGTATCACTCCACCTGTTCCCACCCGATGCAGACATCTTGCTTCGGGTCGAGCAACACATCGTGCGGGAGCCCCACAAGGGCGATGGCCGCAAGTGCCCCGATGACTCCTCTCTTGCCGTAGAGGCGGACCCCGAACCTCCCGGCGGTCGTCTCCGCCGTCTCCCGCGTGACCACTGATTCTCTTGCGTTCTTCCCGTAGGCCCGGAGGTCCCGTGGCACCCGGAATCCTTCCCTGATCGCAAGTCCCCACTCCGGCGATGCCGCCTCGTCGGTGACGAACCGCACGGCCGCCTCCTCGATCCGCGGCACCTGCTCCGGTTCCACTGCAAGCTCGATATAACTACAGGAGTTCCCGGCGGTCCGTCCTTCAAGTCTGGGATTGAGCATCGCCACCCGGTGGCCGATGGGCATGACGCCGTCCAGGTTTGCGAGATGCTGGAGGAGGGCGAGGGCAAGGGCAAACGTAGCACCCTCAATCTCGGTATCGGTGTCGTCGATCCCGATAGCAACGTAGGCAAGCGCCCGGGTGATCACCTCCCCCTCGACCACCGACCCCTCCCGGTGGACGGTGACGTCACAGACCCCCTCAGCAAGCGAGAGCATATCGGTGAGCGAGTAGGCCGGTCCCCCGATGCACCTGATGTGCTGGTGGATGAACTCGCCCTCGCGGAACACGCCGGCGATACCGACCGCTGGTGCGGGGTCGAGCCCGACGGTGACATCCCGCCATCCCAGGAATGCCCGCTCCCGGAGCAGGGTTCCATCGCGGCGGACCGATCGCAGGGCCCCCCCGGCGCGGGCATGGTGGAACTCACAGAAGGCGGCGCATCCCCCGCTCATGCACTCGTGGTAGATCTCGACTTCGTTGCCATCGATGGTGGTGAATACTCGCCTGCAGGCGCTCTCCGGCATGGCGCTGCTCGCCGCATACCTGGCAGCATGCCGCCCCCGTTGCCCCTCGGTGAGGATGACGCACCCCTCCTCGATGAGGCGGTTCACCCAGTCCTGAACCGTGCTCCGGGGTGTATCGGTGGTCTCAGCGATATCCGCTACCGTAAAGTAGCCCACCTCAAGTGTGACCTGACGCATCAGCCGCAGATATTGCTTTCTCCGTTCAAGAACTCTGGACATGCCTGCTCTGTATGTAGAGGATGTCGCCGATCACGGCGCTGGCAGTCTCGGTGGAACCCGCCCCCTTCCCGATGAACGTGAGATCCCCCGCAAGATCTGTCTCCACGGTGACGGCATTGAGTGTTCCCTCGACGACAAGGGGATGGGTCTTCGCAACGATCCTCGGCGATACCTGGAGCACCCCGGCCCCGGGAACGATCTCGCCGATGAGCCGGATGGTGCAGTCCTGATCCTCCGCGAGCTGCAGGGCCTCAGGCGAGAGGAGGGTGATCCCCGTCCTCTCCACATCATCGAGTGTGACCCTCATACCGAGGACGGTATCCGCGAGGATGACGAGTTTTATCGCCGCGTCGATCCCCTCCACATCGTAGGTAGGATCCGCCTCGGCGTACCCGAGATCGCGGGCCTCGGCAAGGGCTTGCTCGTAGGTGAGGCCCTCTGCGGCCATCCGTGTGAGGATATAGTTGCAGGTGCCATTGAAAACACCACAGATCCGCGTGATGGTGTTGCCGGCAAGCCCTTCCTGCATGGCACGGATAAGGGGGATTGCGCCGCAGACGGTCGCCTCATACCTCAGGAAGACGCCGCACTCCTCTGCGAGGGCCTGGAGCCCGGGATAATCGAGGGCGATTGGGCCTTTATTCGACGTGACGACGTGCCTGCCCCGCTGGAGGGCTCCCCTGATATGGCCAAGCGCCGGTTCAGCGGTCTCGACGTCTGTCGGGGTCACCTCGACGAGGATGTCGTACTCTGCCTCTTCCACGACGTCCATGGAAGAGATATCCAGGTTGCCGCAGGGCTCACCCCGCTCCTTCCGGTCGAGCGCCGCTGAGAGATCGATCCCGCTGGCATCGATCACCCCGCTCCGTGAGTCAGCAAGCCCGGTGACGGTGATACCCAGACCTTTTTCGAGGATCGCCCGGGCGATGCCCTGGCCGACGGAGCCAAAGCCCAGGAGTGCGATCCGCGTCATGCATCCTCCAGGGGTTCGATGATAAGGAGTTCTTTTTGCTTCGCAACGGCACGCAGGATCCTGATCGCCCTCTTCATCTCAGTCCGGGTGGTTGAGCGGATGGTGATGCGGGCTGAAGACGGGGAGTCGATCGCAGGCATGACCATAGAGAGTTCTGTCACCTCAGCAGATCCGGTTTTGTCGATCTGGTTGACCGTATCCGAGAGATCGGTATGCATCAGGTGTCCGATCACGATCAGCGTACATTCGTAGAGGAGCCGCTCTTCGCCGATGCGCACGACATCAATACCCTGATCCCTGAGCAGCTCAAGAAGCCTCTCTAACCTCCCTTCCGGTAGTTCGAGCACGATCTGGACATCCAACGCCTCTGCAGGCGTCGTGGCTTCCCTCTGATGGATAACTGCTATGATGTTCCCTCCGACAGCAGAGATCGGTTTGAGGGCCGCGACCAGCTGCCCGGGCTGATCTTTCATCTCCAGTTTCATAGATACCTGCAAAAAACCACCTGCTGAATAATTAACCTGCCAGGAAGATAAGCCTTGTACCCTCTAGCCGATCTATGGCGGGAAGTCTCCCACAAAAAAAGAGAGGATGGCCCCCGCTACCGCACCGACCCGGGAGCAGCCGTGACGATGGCGAGGGCTCTGGCAAACTCAGGGAGGATCTCGGCGGGGATACCTATGACCAGTTCGGCGTCCTCGATGCCGGAGAACCGGCGCGAGCCGTCACACCCAAGAGAGTAGTTGACCCTGCCGGTGAGGTAGGGCTGTGCCGTTGCATCCGCACAGACCGATTGGATCCCTGCCATCGTGGACTCTATCCGACCGCCAAGCCTATAGAGCGTGGCCTGTGCGAGTTTCAGCATCGTCCGGGGCTCAGCGATGATGATGACGACGTGTGGGTCAAAGGGAGTCTTCTCAAGCGGCGCATAGACCGTCGCGTAGGTCTCGAGTTCAGGAACGTGCGGAACCTGCTGGATGGTCCGCATACAGGCTGCCCAGCTCTCGAACTTGCCAAGCTTGTAGTAAAACTCTCCAGTGCGGAGGCTTCTCGTGAGTTCTTTCAGCCCGAGGGCCCAGGCGCCGCCCATGCAGACGTGTTTATCAGCGGTCGCGTAGAAGATCTCGCCATCCAGACGGGCTTTGCTGATCATCTGACAGTGGCGGGCTGTATCGTCGATCGATCTGACCCCTTCGGGGATGGCCTCCTTACTCTTTGCGAGTTTCACCGCGACCGGGGAACCTCTCAGATTGAGGGTCTCCTTCAGCGTCTCTGCGATCTCTGCGTAGGGGATATCGGTGCGTATCTCGTCTTCCATATTCGCGCTAACACCTCTGTTGAAGTAGTCCCCCCGAACGCTCATAAAATCTTTGTTTGGGTATCAGCGGAGCTAGAGGTTTCGGAGTTTATAATTCACCTTCTCGAAGAAGGTCTTTCCCGTATGGACAAATATTGCCGGATCATTGGACTTTTTGACCTCGACCTTAGCCTTTTTATTGAGTTCGAACGTGCACTGCCCATCGATGACGAGGTGCGCCGGCTTCTCGGTCTCAAGAGAGACTTCAAGGCTCCTCCTGGTGCTGATGAGGTGAGGGCGGGAAGAGAGCATGTAGGGCGCGAGCGGTATGAGGAGGAACCCCTCGATCTGCGGATCGACGATCGGCCCCCCTGCGCTCATGGCATAGGCGGTCGACCCGGTCGGTGTCGATATGAGGAGACCATCGGCCCTGAACCGTTCTGCGGGTATCCCGTCCACAGAGACGGCGAACCGGAGCATCTTTGCCGGACGCTCGGTGACGATCACCGCTTCGTTGAGGGCATCCCCGAGGTGCTCCCCGTCGACGTAGAGGCTGACCCGCATCCGGGGCTTGACCAGAAATCCGTCCCTGAGAGAGGCAAAAAATGCGCCCGCTTCCTCGGGCTCAAGGTCTGCGAGGAATCCCACCTCGCCCCAGTTGATGCCGAGGATCGGGCTCTGTTTCTTCATTCTATAGACTGTGAGGAGGACCGATCCGTCGCCGCCGACGACCACGACCAGATCGCTGACGATCTCCTCAAACAAAACCCCATCTCTGCTCAGATACTCTGCTGTCCCCTTCTCGAAGGTGACACGATGCCCCTGATCCTCAAGACTCCGGGCGAGCGATGCGGTGTAACGGAGTGCCTTCTCATTATCTAAGCGTGATACCAACACGATCTTCATATCGCGTCATCCCAGGTGCTCGATGATCTTGTCGTGCACGATGCCGTTTGTAGCGATAAGGGTCTTTTCGATAGAGACCTCGTCAGGGAAGATGAGCCCCCTCCCCTTGAGGTCGGAAGCGGTCCCTCCCGCCTCCTCACAGATCAGTATTCCCGCCGCCACATCCGTGACGCGAAGCGCCCCTCGTGCATCGATAAAGCCGTCGATACGACCACATCCAACATAACAGAGTTCAAGTGCTGATGCGCCGAGGAGGCGCAACCGCCGGACCTTCCCCCCGAACCGTACCATGGGGGTTGGATCGGACCTCCTCCGACCATGAATACTCATGGCGCTCCTCTCAAGGGCTGATGTATCGGAGACCCGGATAGGCCGCCCGTCAAGGCAGGCCCCCTGGCCCCGGGTGGCATGGAACGTCTCTCCCGTGGCGAGGTTTCTGACATATCCTTTCTGGACGACTCCCTCCTCGGCGTACGCGATCGAGAGGGCGTAGAAGGGGATCCCGGCAATTGCATTGTAGGTGCCATCGATCGGGTCGAGGAAGATAGTCCCTCGCTCCCCGTTCATATCGACACATCCAAGCTCCTCACTGATCAGGCGCTGGCAGAACGGGCGGCGCGTGAAGTAATCCACAACGATATCCTCTGCGATCTGATCGATCTTCTTCGTGGGTGTGCCGTCCGCACCCATCTTCACGTACTCTCCCGCCTCCGGTGTTCCGACCATATCAGCCACTGCATCACAGACAGCCTCTGCCAGG
>JAAZOW010000080.1 GCA_012797575.1 Methanomicrobiales archaeon
CGCAAACCCTCAACGCTCCCATCGATATCGCGGCCGACGATGACGAACCGGAGGTCCGGCAGGAGTCGTGCAGTCTCAACAAACGTATCGAGGCCCTTGAGCTTGATGCTACTCTGGTTGATCTGGCAGACCGTTATGACGGTCTCCTCCTTCTCCCCGCCCGGATTGAACTGAGTGCCGTCGATACCGTTATAGACGACCATGACATGGCGCCGATCGCTCAATCTCAGTATCTCCTGCTTGTTGAACTCTGATACAGCGAGGATGTGATCGGCGTTTCCGATGATGTGGTTCACCCTCTTTGCGAGCTTCTGGTTGAGCTGGGCCCCGTATCCGATCTCGGGTTCCCTCGCGACCTCGTATCCGGCGATGATGACGATGGTCCTCTTACCGAAGAGATTTGCCAGCCTCACAGCGAGGTATGAGTGGTTGTGAGCGAACCAGGAGTAGACGAGATCTGCCCAGAGGACCCCCCGGAATATCTCAAACGCTATCAGGAGAGATCGCTCCAGGCTACCTCTTCCCTGGTAGTTGCTTATGACGGCTTCCCTGACCCGATAGTCTTGCCTGAGTGCTTCCAGGTCACGCTGTGCGAACGTGGATGGAGAAGGAGTCACCAGGAATATCTTCTTCCGTTGCCCCACTTGCACCCTCCCAACCCATACGGGATCTGTTCCAGAGCTGCGCCGGATACCATATAGGTTCACCTCTCGCGGCAGGAAGCCCCGATCTTCAGGCTGGGGTGCACGCCACCCGCCTGACCCCTCCCCCCGGGAAGCGCATACGGCGCTCGGGATCGTTTATCGGTCTGCCACACTGCACCTTCCCCCCTGAATGCTTGCGTATACTACGATCCTCTGAACTTCGACCTCCAGTTGCTCATCGCCCGGTACACGCTCGAAGGAATGTATGCGAGGATCTGCACTCGATATCTGTATCCCCGCAGGCGCCGTGTTCTACAGTTTTTTAAGATTTTCCGGGCAAGATCTGGTCTGCCGGCCTCTATGTTGCGTGCAGCGATCTGGATCTGCCTGGATGCCACATATTCCAGTAGATCTTCCCGCCACGCCGCTGGCACCTCCCCGGTCTGCAACGCCTCCCGCGCGGAGGTCACAAAGATATGTTCGTGGATCGGCTCTTTCTTATCGCAGGCTCTATTCGTGGCCTCCTTATGGTAGATCGCCATACCATCCCGGCTGAAGGCGATAGGGTACCTCAGGGCGATTCGGCCCCATACGTCCACATCTTCCCCGTACCATGCAGCGGTATTGAACCCTCCCATCTCGTTTAGAATGGCTTTCGGGACGGCAACTGCCGACGATGAGAGCGGAGAGGGGCCGGGGAATGCGGCCCTGAAATAATTGGGGAGCAGACCTTCCCATGGTTCCGGCGGTATACCGTCCGCGTCGATTGATGGAACCTGGATCGCCAAATCCGCTCTCTTTATGAGGTATGCCGTCCCGTATGCCCCGGCGTGGGGGTACCTGTCCCGCAGTCGCAACAGAGCCTCCAGGTGGGTCGGCGTCCATTCGTCATCAGCATCCAGGAACGCAATGAAATCTGTCCTGGCTGACTCAATCCCTCGATTTCTGGCCGCTGATACCCCACGATTCTCTTGTCGGATCACCCGGATCCGGGTATCATCGAGCCTCCTGACAATCTCTGCCCCGCCATCGGTAGAGCCGTCATCGATGACGATCACCTCAAAGCCCTGGCATGTCTGGGTGATGACCGAGGCTAGGGCCCTGGCGATGTAGGGAGCTTTGTTGTAGAGGGGGATGACGACCGAGACTTCGGGCATTCAGCTCACCTGAAGATCGGGTATATATCATATACTTTGCGTGGGCCGCCCTGCATTCCCGCATCGGCACAGTGCCTCTGCTATAGCAGACTCTGAGGCCGGGATAAAGTTT
Source organism: Methanomicrobiales archaeon (assembly GCA_012797575.1). Classification (GTDB taxonomy): domain Archaea; phylum Halobacteriota; class Methanomicrobia; order Methanomicrobiales; family Methanoculleaceae; genus Methanoculleus. The sequence goes on from JAAZOW010000080.1 coordinate 1,914, forward strand.
AGTCTGACCAGCCTCTGTACCCGTATGGCAATCTCTCCAGCGACTGCGAACCGCATCCCTGCAAGAAGATCGGTCGCCGGAAAGTCCCCTGCGCGGGCGAAAGGAGCCCATTATTTGTGAACGGTATGGCCTGCCGCACACTGCAAGCCTTCACCTGAGACCTTGATGCCCGGTGAGGATCTCCCTGATCCGATGGCTGGCGTTCCCATCCCCAAATATATCTTTCTGCCGTGATCCGGGTGAAAAAGATCGAATAGCATCGACAATCCCCTCCCTTCCAGCCCCCACGAGCACATTCCACCCGGCCTCGACCGTCTCGACCCACTCAGTGTTCTCCCGGAGGGTGATGCAGGGGACGCCGAGCATGTAGGCCTCCTTCTGGATACCGCCGGAATCGGTGAGGATCTTCTTCGCATGCGCC
>JAAZOW010000094.1 GCA_012797575.1 Methanomicrobiales archaeon
AATCATGGGCTCGCTGAGATTCGAACTCAGGACCTTCGCCGTGTGAAGGCGACGTCATAACCAGCTAGACCACGAGCCCCATGCATCGACCGGGAATTGAACCCGGGCTATTGGCTTGGAAGGCCAAAGTCATACCACTAGACCATCGATGCTCACAGGTACGCCTACACATTTTTGATGTTATGAGATATTAACATATCCCCGGGGCCTGGGCATGGTTCCCGCCCATCACCCCACCACAGAACCCGTGACGGTCAGGTTGCTCCGCCTCTCCGCAACCGTCAGGACAAATTTTCCCCGGTCGCGGAGGGGGGAGACGATGATGACCACCTTCCCATCTTGGTTGACAACCTCCTCCATCCAGAAATCTCTGTCATTTGTGCACGAGATGGCGCCAGGATCTCCCGCCAGCACCTCATAATATACCGTAGACCAGGGCTGGAGATCCATCTCCGGAAACGTGTACACTGCCCCTGCCTGCCGGGTGAAGTCGACCCGGCCGGCGACTTCAGGATACTGGGTAAGTTTGATCCCCTCATACCCAAACGGCGGTCCCCTCCCCTCAACGCCGATATAATTGGCAACCACCCAGCGTTTGAATACATCTTCAGACGTTTCCAGGAAACCGTGAGAGGCAAGCGTCGCATCAACCCCCCCTAGCCCGGTGCGACTATCCGCGACCAGATCCCTCAGGAACGAGCTCCTGTTCGGATCCCCTGAACGGTCCCCAAAGTTCTCAGCGAGATAGAGCGTCCAGAGAAAACTTGCCCCATAATGGGCCTGGTTGATCTCGTCCTCTGAACAGTCCCACCTGGCATCGGTCACCACAAGGGGGGTGTCGGGGTGGCGGCCAAAAGCTCGGATCTTCGCCTGATTCTCATTACCAAAACAGAGGAACTCCGCATACCCGCTACACCCCTCATCGACCCACGTCTTCTCGCGGGGATCGTGTGAGTGATGGATGAGATGCTGGAACTCGTGGGCGAGCGTCGATCGGATCTCATTGTCCCGCGCATCGACGTCGAGAAAGATGATGTTCAGGTTACTCTCGGTGCGGCCATCAAAGTACCCGGCCACATAGAGATCTGAGGCGCCATCAGGCGAGTCATCACGGATATCGAGGAGCAGGATAACGATCCGGGGGTTATCATCAGCACCGGTCACATTGCCGAACGTCTCTGTGACTGTGGGGTATACGACGTGGTCAAAGGTGGTCACGAGATCCTGGATCCGGCTCTCCGCAACATTGAGCCCCTCCCCGACGAACAGGTAACAGTGCTCCCCGGCCGCCTCGCACGTGGCGTTGATGGTGTAGTCCTCCCGGGTTGTGAAATCAGTACACGTAAACGGCTTTACGTCCCCCGGCGTATGGATACCTGCAGAAAAGCCCCTCTCGCTGATATTGTCCACTACGCTCCGGTACCAGTCTTCCCCGGAATCGCGGAGAGCATGGGAGGGAGGGATACCGTCAATCCATGCGTGATCGGCAGGGCCGCCGCCCTCTGGGCCCCATATCAGCTCACCTCCAGATACGGTGCCGGATGCGCATGATACCAGGAGGATGCAGATCACAACCACCAGGTTCCCGATACCAACCCTCATCGCCTATCCACCCACGCCGATGGTCTCATTCAATGGCTCACAGATCCCCGCTGCTCCCCCTCTGCACGCCTGGCGCCCCTCCGGCGAGCATCGGGAGAGTTGCCACGCCACCGTCAGTGAGCGACGTAAGAGCGGTAGAGAGATCTTCACCCAGAGGCGCGGTCATCGGCATGGACGGAAGGCCGGGTGGTGGTGCCGGCCCCGGTATCCCGCCCTCTGGCGTGAACATGGGTATGGGCGGGAATCCGGGTGACAGCGGGGTCACAGCCTCTTTACCATACATGACCGTTATCGACAGCCCCGCGATGGCTCGATCGGTGCGGGACTCGTAACGCAGATCATAATCGGAGAGATCGCAGTAGATCAGCCAGAACGTCTCACCATCAGTGAGGTTGTGCGCCCTGGCATCGCGGCCTATCGTATGGTATGTCTCGTTGAGGTAGCTGAGCACGTACCAGATCTGATCTTCCCCGTACTCGTACTCATTGATACTGTCGATGACCAGCCGGTCACTGGTTGTGTAGTAATAGGTCGTATAGTTCAGCTCCCCTGATCGGGCAACCACATCCAGTGCGCCTATCGGGGTGCACCCCTTCGCCTCGACGGGGGCGTTGAGGTTAGATGGTCTGACCGTTCTGTTCTCAGTCGGATCGATGGTGACGTTATACCTCCCTATGATCATCATGGTATCTATCGGTATCTCATACTCGAGTTCATCACCGATTGCAAACCTCATCGCCGCAGGATCGACTGCCTCAATCTCCGGGGCAGACTGTGGCGCCGCATGTGCCGGGCTTAAGGCCCCGGCCAAGATGAGGAGACATAGAATGGTAAAGACGCTGAAAACTCTTCTTGGAATCATTTCTATCACCTACCTCTGGTGCACCCCTGTGCTCTATGGCTGGAGAGGGGTTCTGGAGGATGGTCCGGCGCGGGGGTAGATCATGGCAAGGTCGGTCCGCGTTCCATGCGCTTGCTGACACGGTGCCGGGATCTGGAACTTCGGGGTCGTTATCAAAGCACCCCGGGACGGGTCATATGGGTGCCAGACCGGATGCTCAGGAGCAACAGAAATATATAAGGTTTGCCAAGTGACATCGAAGGATCCTGACATTCGAGCAAAGCCCCCAGGAGGGGCACCTTTCCCCTCTACGACGAATTCTAGCGCGAAGAAAGGGGTGGTCACCGCACGGAAATAGGCGTGACAGGACAACCACACTGGCCTGAGAAACAGGGTAGTGCATCATGTCACCGTATCTTCAAAAGATCTTGACGTGTGATATGGAGCGCCACCAATCACACGGAATTGCGATAATAACCTGGTTTTGCGAGGCCCCCCTCCCTTCAATATGCCGGCATCCCCCGCCCCGGGAGGGGGATACCCGAGGAGGGCCGTATCCGGGAGAGCGAACCCGCGCGCTGGCTCCCTCTTCAGGCTCTCCCCATACCCTGGACCGTGGGAGGTATCTCCACGGGGAGGGGGCATGTGCCCCCGTCACCCTTGGGTTCAACATACCAGTATCCCCTGCTCAGGGCAGAGTAGAGAGAAACTGTAAAGGACGCGAAGAGGGCCAAACACGCCCTCGAGGATCTCATGAAGTATGCAAGTCGGGGCACGGCTCTGTGGGGGGATGTGGCAGGGTAGAGCAAAGCTCTCTGCAAAAAAGAAGAGGATTCTCGGGGGCCCGGGGATCACCGGGTCCCGGCAGCCAGATCTTCAAGTGCGGCTACACGCTTCTCAAGCGGAGGGTGTGTGGAGAAGAGCTCCATCAGGGTGTTTCCAGAGAGGGCCGGGATGATGAAGAAGGCGTTTGCGCCCTCCACCT
>JAAZOW010000174.1 GCA_012797575.1 Methanomicrobiales archaeon
GGCGAGGGAGGCGCTGATCTCCTACTATATGCGCCTGAGAAATCTTGCGAGTGGGGATAAGCCGGTCCCGGTGACCGCCCGCCAGCTCGAGGCTCTGGTCCGCCTTGCGGAGGCGAGCGCCCGGATGCGCCTCTCAAACACCATCGATACCGAGGATACTGATCGGATCCTCCGCATCGTGGATGCCTGTCTCAGACAGGTGGCCTACGATGCAGAGAGCGGGAGCTTCGATATCGACAAACTCGTGACGGGCGTCACGAAGTCGCAACGCGATATCATCCGGTCGGTCAAGGAGACGGTCCGGAATCTCTCCGGGGAGTCCGGCGGTCAGGCGAAGATCGATGAGGTCATCGATATCCTGACGCAGCAGGGCTTCTCCCGCGACAGGATCGAGTATGCTATCGAGCAGTTGAAGCGGGGCGGGGAGCTGCTCGAGCCCCGGCATGGGCTCATCAAGGTGATCGGGTGAGGAGAGAGGGACTGCTCTGCGGAGATCACGGTATCTGTTCGTCGCACGAGGCTGGAGTGCCAGGTGCGCAACTCCCATTCAGATCTCTGGGAGTATCGTGAAGGTAGGTCTCTCCGGGAGAGCTCGTTTCCCGTTGGGGTCTTGTTGCCGATTCAGGCTATGTGCGATCTGCCAGGATGGCCCGTTATGGTGACCGGGGGTGTCCTGCCCTGAAGGGCAGGGCAGTTCACCGGCTCCAGGGGGAGCGGCCGGCGACCAGGAGTTTCCCCCTTCTTTCATCGGGATCCTGCTTTTCTGCCGCCGCCCGGCACTCGGCGCTGCAAAATAGCATGTCCCGGGGCATGGTTTGCTGTTCCAGCGAAAACTCTTGCCCGCAATATTCACAGATGGTTGGTTCTGTCATTACGACTCACCGATGAAAGAAGAGGCGCGCTGGAAGATAAGCGTTTCCCCCCGGATTTATCTTGCGGGGCTCTCGGGGCGTAGCGAGAAGACCCGTCCGCGAGCGCGAGGTAGTTCACATATTTGTTTCTCCTGAGTCCGTTCATGAATGCTTCCATCGATGGACCCCGGCGGGAGGATCGGCGTGCCCGCCGGCAGGACAATCAGGAAGGCTGCCGGCACAACCACTCTTTCGCTCTTTCGATAGAGAGTAGAGCACCGGCCACCGTGGTCTGGTGATTGGTCCAGCTGCCTCCGCCTTATCAGGGCGGCGCCACAACCAGCTAGACCAACTATGCTCGCACACTAAAATAGTCACATGCAAGGCCCAATAGCTGTTCCAGGCTGATCAAACCGGGCTCCTGGTCTAGCAGCCCAGCTCGCACAACGTCGCCTTACCGGGGCGGCGCCACAACCAGCTAGACCACTATGCTCGCACACTAAAATAGCCACATGCAAGGCCCAATAGCTGTTCCAGGCTGATCAAACCGGGTTCCTGGTCTAGCAGCCCAGCTCGCACAACGTCGCCGTACTGGGGCGGCGCCATAACCAGCTAGTGCTCATAGCCAATCGTACATTCGAGAGATCTTTAGGGGTGTGTTTGGCCCTCTTCGCGCCCTTTACCGTCATATTGAAAGCAGAGAGGCAGGGGAGGGGGTTTTTTGCCCCCTCCCCGTCTGCCCCTCCCCCAGAGGTGATACCTCCCACGGTCCAGGGTATGGGGAGGGCCTGAAGAGGGAGCCCGCGCGGGTTTCCTCTCCTGGATACGGTTTTCCTCAGGTATCGTCACGACTGCCCCCGCCCCGGGGCCGGGGCCGGGGGCAGTCGTGGCGATACCCGAGGAAAACCGTATCCGGGAGCGGAAACCCACGCGCTGGCCCCCC
>JAAZOW010000213.1 GCA_012797575.1 Methanomicrobiales archaeon
AGAGAATACCCAACTATTTATATAGTGTTTTAAGCACTTTATAAATATGAATGAGCACAGACCGGAGGAGTCACTCAAGATAGAAAATATTGTCGCTTCCGCAAAAGTGACAGACTCTCTTGATCTCAACTCCCTTGCCTCCCAGTTGAAGGACGCGGAGTACAATAAGAAACGGTTCCCTGGCGTCGTTCTCAGGATGAAGGATCCAAAGATCGCAGCGCTCATATTTGGATCAGGGAAGGTTGTGCTGACCGGCGCAAAGAGCATTGACAACCTCTCGCAGGGCCTGCAGATCCTGGGCGACCGGCTACGGGCGCTGGATATCGACATCATCGAGAACCTGACTTATAAAGTCCAGAATATCGTTACATCAGCCGATCTCGGGGTACCGATCAACCTGAACAAGATAGCCGTAGGGTTCAACCTGGACAAGATCGAGTACGAACCCGAACAGTTCCCGGGCCTCGTCTACCGTCTCGACGACCCAAAAGTGGTCGTCCTCCTCTTCGGATCTGGTAAACTGATCATAACGGGCGGCAAACAGCCCGAAGATGCCAAACGGGCGGTGCAACGGATCCTCTCCGAGCTCTCCAGCCTGGGGCTCATATAACCCTCACCTGATGCTCACCTTCCACGCTAAGGGCCCTCTGTGGCCACCCCATCCCTTTTCAGCGAGAAGGGGCCTGGACGCATACGATGATCGACCACCCCCGGGGCTCCCAGGCGATCAATCGCTGGTACCGACTGAATCCCAACCTTGTTCTGCCATGAGGTCTATCGGGCCATGATCATCGTCGAAGAGGGGTGGGAGGAACTTGCCGCTGCGCTCTCTCAGACAGATGCCGGAGAGCGCGTATACGTCGTCGGGTCAACGAGTAGCGGGAAGACGACGCTATGCCGCTACCTTGTCGGTGAACTACCGTCTCACAGGCGGGCTGCGTATGTCGACTGTGATACCGGACAGTCGACGATCGGCCCACCCACGACCGAGGGGATGGCCCTCTACCCCCTCCCACCAGCAGAATCACCTGCCCGGATCTACCTCAGGTTCGTCGGTTCAACGTCACCGGGCGGCCACTTCCTCCAGACGCTGACGGGAGCAAAGCGGCTTGTCGATAAGGCAGCCGAGCTTGGGGCAGGCGCCACCATCATCGATTCGCCCGGGCTCATCTCCGGCGGTGTGGGCATCGAGTTTCAGGTTCAGATGATTGACCTGCTCCGTCCCACAAGGATCGTCGCCCTCCAGCATGGGCGGGAGCTGGAACCGATACTCGCAAACTTTGCCAGGAACCCCGCGATCACGATCCACCGGATCACCGTGTCACCGGCGACCGCTACCCGGACCACGCCCGAGCGGCGACGCTACCGTGAGGAACGTTTCACTGCCTATTTTGCTGATGCACGGTTCGAAGAGGTTTCACTCCGCAAGCTCGGTCTCCAGGGTCGAATACCTGATCTGGCGACCCCCCACGGCGCCAGACAGCGCCTGATATCCTTAAACGATCACGATAACTTCGTCCTCGCCCTTGGCATCGCCGGAGAGATGCGCACCAGACGGCGCCGGCTCTCAGTCTTTGCCCCGCCTTTCGATCCTGCCGCCATCGCATCGATCAGGTTTGGTTCTATCAACCTGGATATCGATGCTGAGCCCGGATCGATGGAATCTCACATCGGGAGGAACGAGAGGAAAAGGGCGTAGATCGCTGATTGGGTGATGGTAAGAGGGATACCGACCCGTGCAAACTCCCAGAACGTCAGCGCTTCACCGTCCTTCTCAGCGCTCTGGATGATGATGACGTTGCTTGCCGCACCGAGGATCAGCGCATTCCCGGCGATTGTGCTGCCGGCCGCAAGCGCCATCATAGCGGGCGCGGATGTGCTCAGGTGGGTAATGGCCGGGAGGGAGAGGGCGACGAAGGGGACGTTTGAGATGAACTGCGAGACGACGACACTTACCGTGATGATGACCGGGGCGGATGCGAGATCGAGCGAACTCTTAGCGATGAGTGGCTGGAAGAACCCGGACTGCCAGACACTTGCCATGAGAATGAAGAGGCTGACAAAGAAGATCAGGGTGGGCCAGTCGATCTTGCGGAGGATCTCAGCGCGCCGCCTGCTCCCGATGATGATTGGGAGTGCTGCAACAAGCGCTATCCAGGTCAATCCGATATCGATTCCCGGGAAGAGCATGGCCGCAGTGACCTTGATCGCGATCAGGGTGATGAGCAGGACGAGCGAGAGGCGAGCGAGAGCCGCAAGGGCAGGATCGTGGATCTCCGCCTTCCCGTGCACCAACACTGCAGGATGAAATTCGTCACGAAATGCCCGGCGGAGGTATGCGTAGACCGCCAGGAGGGAGATCACCGTTGGGATGGCGAGATAGAGGGGAAATGTGATGAACGGCCTCTCAATGCCCCCTGAAAGTGCGATGAGGAGATTCTGTGGGTTCCCTATGGGGCTTGCGACACTCCCTGTCGTGATCGCGAACGCAAGTGCCAGAAGCAAGAGTTTGGGAGATATGTCGTGCCGCCGTGCAAAGTAGAGCATGAGTGGTGTGCCGATGACCGCAAGGGTATCGTTCATCAGGAGCGCCGAGAGCGCCCCGGCACCTATGAGGATGAGAAGGATCAGGTGCCCGACTGAGTCGGCCCGGGAGAAGAGGCGGGAGGCCAGATGATAGAGGCAACCGCTCTCCGCGAGCGCCTCACCTACCACGAACATACCAAAGAGAAAGAGCATCACGTCGGTATCTACAGATGCAAGTGCTTCCATCGGTGTGATCTCCCCTGTCAGCAGGACGGCGGCGGCCCCAAGGAACATCACCTGCCATATGCTGAGACTGACGTTCCCGACCTTGCGAACCGCTATCAGGAGAAAGACCGCGACGAGAACGACGATTGAGATGAGACTGGCCACGCTACCACCGGCAGAGAGCGTTCGCGCTGATCAGGATTGATAGTATGCCTGCATCACCCCGGAAGGCTAGACTCCCCCACCGATTGACCGCTCTCTGCAGGATCAGAGCCCCGGACCCACCGTTGTAGGCACATACCAAAACCGGGGAGGCCAGGAGTGTTGTGCCGGGATGATACCGTGCGCTTTTACAGGGATGCAGCAGCGCTGGTGTGCGGCGTAGAGAAAGATCCGCAGGTATCCAGAAGGTGGCTCTTATTTGAGGATAGGTGTTAGAGAGAAGAGGATGCACGAAAAGACGACGTCAAGGGGGGAAGTGTCTAGCGCGATCCAAATCTCTCTG
>JAAZOW010000155.1 GCA_012797575.1 Methanomicrobiales archaeon
CCGGTGACTCGTCCGCATCTTCTCACCCTCTATGGAAGCTAATCGTCCCGCCGGACCATGGACCACCCCGTACTCATCGGCGCGGGGCATCCTACGAGCGTTCTGGACCTGTTCGTAGATTACCGGCAAATTGCCGATAGCCCGTTCATTCGGCATCGCATGATAGGAACCGCACCATGGCGTTGACCGCACTGTTCTGGTCTCTACCAATCTGGTTTTCGCATTCACAGGTCACATACTTTCCAGAGCGGCAAATCCGGGAGAGGTATCCTGCACTCTGGGTAGGGCGGTTGCCTGCTTTGACTGCGACATCTCCTTGACGGGAGAGGTCCCCGGCCCAGGATCATATTGGCCCGGGAGTTCTGAACAAGCTTCCGGCTCGGCGTGTGCTGGAGGTCGTCTATGCGGGTTGTTCCGCAATCCCAATACAATCCCCTTTGGCGCACCTTCCTGCCCTGCCCCTCCAGTCCCGCAAGGTGAGGATACACGATGCGCCCATCGGTGGGTCTGCAATATTCATAACAGAGGAGCACAGAGTGTACCACAGGATGTCTCACCTCACCGTCGATCTCGGGGGCCGGCCCGGCCTTGACTGCCGGGGATTCTGTTCGTACTGTTACTTCAAACGTGTCCAGGGAACGACATCGTTTGGCTGTAAATATTGTCTCCCCTTCCAGAGGGGGTGTGACTACTGTACCCGGGGCGTCCGGGAGCAGTACTCCGGGTTCAAAGACCTCCGGACAGTCGCTGATGAGACGCTTGCAAATCTCCAGCTGGTGACCGATGACGTCGATCGGATCACCATCAGCGGTGGCGGGGACCCGAGCTGTTACCCGGAGTTCCACGACCTGATCGAGCTACTCGGCAGTATGGAGGTCCCGCTTCATATCGGCTACACCAGCGGGAAAGGGTTTGACGATCCGGGCGTGGCCGATCACCTCATAGAGAATTACCTCTCTGAGGTCTCCTATACCATCTTCGCCGCCGACCCCAACCTGCGGCGGCGCTGGATGAACGATCCCACGCCGGAGGCCTCGCTCGAGGTCCTCGACCGGCTCTGCGGGGCGATCGATGTCTACGCCGCCGCGGTCGTCATCCCCGGCGCCAACGATGGTGAAGCCCTCGAGGAGACCTGTGCGTGGCTCGAGGAGCGGGGCGCAAAAGGGTTGATCCTGATGCGGTTTGCCAATCAGATCGACCAGGGACTCATCCTTGGGAATGCCCCGATCCTCGAGGGGCAGAAGGTCCATACCGTCAATGAGTTCCGCGATATCGTCACCGACCTCAACGAGCAGTTTTCGATGAAGATCAGCGGGACTCCGCTCTGGGATCCCTCGATAGGATCGCCGTTTGCTATCCTCCATGAACCTGATCTCCTGCGGAAACTCCCCCGGATCCGGAAGCGCGCAACGGTGATCACCGGGAGCGTTGCGGCCCCTTCCATCCAGCGGATCCTCTCGATACGCGGTGGCCGCTCAAGGGTCGTGGGGGTCAGGAAAGAGATCGCCTGTCTCATCACCGCTGACGATCTTGCCGAGGTGAACCTAAAGAGGCTTGAAGATGTCGTGATAATCCCTGGTCGGGCGTTCGTCCATGATGCCGAGGCCCGCGAGATCCTCTCCGCCGATGGCGTCGACCGCGAGGTGGTGCGTGGCCCTGATATGCTGACCGCCGATGCAGAGACCAGTATGGGTATGACCCAGATGGGGGTGCTTGAGAAGGAGATGGAAGGGTTTGCAGCTTTGATCAACACGATCAATCAGTACGGCCGATGAGGGGAGAGTCGGAGACTCATCTCCTGAGCATCCGGTTCTCGTCGCACAGACCCAGGTTATTCCACCATATCAAGAAAGTGCGTGACGATCCACTCATTTCTGACTTCAGGATGGAAGAGGAGGCCGTAGAGTGGGAGCGAGCGGTGCCGTATCGCCTGGGTGCATCGATCCGAGAGGGCGAGGGGCATGAACCCCCGGGGAAGTTTAGCGACGTATTCGTGGAGTTCATACGCAGCAAAGGTCTTTTTCCCGGCGAAGAGGGGGTCGGGCGCGATCACCCGGACGTCGGTCATGCCGATCCCGGGACGGGGCTCGGTGGTGGCGCCGAAGGCTGCTGCAAGGGCCAACATGCCTGAGGAGATACCGAGGATCGGACGCCCAAACTCAGAGATCCACCTGAACATCCCGGGATGCTTCAGGAATCCAGTATCCTTCAGTGCCGTCCCGCAGAGGATCACCGCATCCGCGGCTTCAAGGTCGGATGGGCTTGCGGTGGTGTAGTGACGGATGATAGGATCTGCTCCTGCCTCCCGGAGGATCCGCTCGATCGGCCCGACGAACTCCGACCGGGAGAGTGAGCCGTCCCTGTAGCAGAGGTCGATGGTCAAGATCACTTCTCCACCAGCCTTGCGCGTTTGATCTCAAGAACGCCGTTGTAGTTCCGGTAGACCCGGGATGCCTCCTCAA
>JAAZOW010000008.1 GCA_012797575.1 Methanomicrobiales archaeon
ACTTCTATATCGACACGTTCAAAGGGTGCGGTATGGACCTCCGATACCATGCATTGTCCAACGCCTCCCCCCTCTTCTGGGCCTACTCAAGGATCCGGAAGACCATACAGAGGTTTACCGGCGCCTCGCGCGACACCGGGCCGCCGCGATACATCACGGCAATCAGCGTCTACGGGGATCTCCTGGCCGGGCGTGCGATGAGGTTTCGGAGCGGGCATCACTTCTTCCTCTTCCGAAAGCCGATGGATCACCAATGACGCCAGGTCTTCCTCCATCCCAGTCCAGAGCGATCAATACATTACCTGAATCTGCAGGAACATTTTTATCCTCCTGGAGATATGGGCAGGCCTGTGTCCCGCCATGTGGGATGCAGCAAAGTAGGTGGTGAGGAGTATGCCAGAAGAAAGGCCTTCAGTCAGAGGCGGGCAGGCCTCTGCAGCGCAGGCAGAGTCCGTCGAAAAATTGAGTGCATCCGCGTTTCAGAAGTCCCTCCACGGGATGGACTATCCGGCAGGGAAACAGGATCTGATCAGTCAGGCCCGGAAGAACAACGCACCCGCCGCGGTGATCCAGGTTCTCGAGATGTTCGAGGATAAGACGTTTCATTCCGCGGCGGATGTGAGTCAGGAGTTCGGCAGGATCAAGTAACTTTCTGTCGATCTCTGGTGCAGGCACGTCCCCTATCGATTGGCCCCGGCAAGGATCCTCCCCGGTCTTTGGCCGGGGCGGCCGATGGGAGCGATATCCCGCTGGAGACTGACCGGCTCCCGGGCGGGAATGGGTCTGCAGGACGGTGTCAGGGACAATAGTCAGGTATCCGGAGCTTGCGGGTGAAATAGGAACTCTTATACCTCACGCTAAAGATATCTGGCAACATGAAGAAACCGTTTCTGATTCTAGCACTCCTCATGGTTGCTGTCCTCATTGCAGGGTGCACATCAGCAACCAGTTCGCCGAGCGATGCCAACGAATCTCCCTCGTCCACGGCGACGCCTGCACCGGTCACCGATCTCCTGCCCCCTGAGGAAGATGATAACTTGCTGCCCCTCGGGGAGATCGTGATGTTCCGGGATGCGACCGAGGAGAACGAGCTCTCCTTGAAAGTCGCTTCATTCACCGATCGTGGTTCGTATGAGCCTGCCGGGGAGTCCCTCAAGTTCACCGCGCCTCAGGGATGGCGGTACCTCTTCGTCCATGTTGTGGTCACCCACCGTGGGCACCGGGGGGATGGCTACTGGACCGATGTCTACGCGCCACCGGTCCAGCAGTTCAGTCTGATGGCCAATGGCAAGACGTATCGTCCGGAGTCCATCCAGGCGAAGCACCTGGTGAACATCGGGGAGCTGTACCACGGGGATGAGTGGGTGGACCGGAATGAGAAGTGTGAGGGATATATCGTCTATGAGGTGCCGGAGTCCGTGGTCACCTCAGGGGGTGCGGAGATCACCGCCGATATCGTCGGCCTGAAGCACTATACCTATGGGAGGCGCAGCTATGGGCAGGACTGCTACAACTTCAAGTCATGCGATAAAAACCCGGTCTGGAAACTGTAGATGGATCGCGGGTACCCC
>JAAZOW010000202.1 GCA_012797575.1 Methanomicrobiales archaeon
ATCGATATCGCCCTCCATCTGGAGGGTTCGACCTTCGAATTATCTTGGTACCATCTGCACCGGCCCGCCGTGGGTCTCCGATTCGCGTATGCCGCGATGACGTGGAGATATCAAGGATCGGAGGCACATAAAGTGTTAATCCCCCCCTGGATCCTGGCGGGATAGGGCAGAGCGGTCTCTTAACTATTGCTTAAAGTGAGATATAAATCTTATCACCGGATCTCCCGGCGATCTGCGGAGATGAACACCTGCTTGCAGGGAAGCCTCAAATGGGCTGGAGCGAGGATGGATGAAGGCCTGTGGGGAGGGTGCCCAGGCTTGAAGGGCGGCATACGGCCCGATCTCACCGGAGATCTCGCGTCGTGAGTGGCTTTGCAGCAGCGTCATCCGAAGTAGAGATCGCCGTCTTCGTTGATGTAGACCTCTACATCCTCGCGGACCTGTCTACCCCTGAACCGGTCGGGGTTGGCATCCCTGAGCCTGTTGATGAGTGAGACCGTGTCGTATTTGACCTTCACCCCGATCTTTTCGGCTTCGGTGTAGATGATGTCGGGAGCCTTGAGCAGGTCGAGACCGCCCTTGAGCGTGCAGAGATGGGTAGCGTCCAGTGTGTAGAGGAACTCAAGGGTGTCACGCGCCCGAGCGATATTCTCGAGAGCAGCCTTCTCGATGGTACAGACGTTAGCTTTTGATGTCTTTATGATATCCGCGATCTGTTGCTGCGTCAAGCCTTGTTTTCGATACCGCAGTACTTCCCTCTGGCGGCTGGTAAGCAGACCTCGTTTCATCAAATATATATAGGACCACATTAAATTTAAACACTTCTCCTTAACATCCGATCCAGACCCGGCCGGTAACCGGGCCGTCCGGGGCGGGGAGGTCCTTCACGCTGCCAGAGGGGAGTCATTCCCAGGGTAGCCTGGATGGGGATCTGCACGGGATGGAGGGGTGAGGGGGGGTCCCATGTATCGAGAGCGCCTGCAGACCCATATCAACCGCAGGGGGACTGGTATCCAGCCCCGCCGCTGTGTGTACGGTGGTTGGCGGCCATTTCAAAACGTTTATATGAGGACTCGGCGATAATATCGTGTTCTCAAATTTTGAGAGGTGTTTAAAGTGGTAGTTAAAGTAGGAATTGCAAAACTGGGAAATATCGCCAGTGGTGTGATGGCTGAACTTCTCCTCGATGAGCGCGCCGATCGTGAGGATATGATCACCTTCATGGCGACCTCCGGGACGAAACTGCAGCCAGAGGATATCGACCGCGTGGTCAACAATATGAAGGCATGGGCCCCTGATTTTTGTATTGTTGTGTCGCCAAACGGCGTTCTCCCCGGACCCACCCAGGCCCGTGAGAACCTTGCAGCGGCCGGGATCCCCTGCGTCGTCATCACCGATGACATCACCACCAAGAAGGAACAGTTTACGGCCCTCAAGGAGAGCGATTTCGGCTACATCATCATGAAGGCCGATGCCATGATCGGTGCCCGCCGTGAGTTCCTGGACCCCGTCGAGATGGCGGACTACAACGGGAACCTCGTCAAGGTGCTCGCCCTCACCGGTGCGTACCGCAAGATGCAGCTGGAGCTTGACAAGGTGATCGACCAGGTGAAGGCAGGCAAGAAGGGCAAGGACCTCGCACTTCCAAAGGTCGTCATGACCGCTGACAAGGCGGTCGAGGGTGAGTTCAGCAACCCCTACGCGCTCGCAAAGGCCCGTGCCGCCTACGAGATCGCGCAGCAGGTCGCCGCGGTCAACGTCCGGGGCTGCTTCATGGTGAGGGAGTGGGAGAAGTACATCCCTATCGTCGCAAGCGCCCACGAGATGATGCGTCAGGCTATGGTCCTCTGCGAGGAGGCCCGTGAGATCGAGAAGGCTATGGACGCAGTCATCCGGAAGCCGCACAAGAAGACCGGCGAGATCGTCTCAAAGACACAGCTCATCAGCAAGCCCGAGTGAGCCGGCAACACTTCTCCTTTTTTTTCGCGTCTCCTCTATTGGGTCTTGTTGCGGTAGCAGGATCGTCCTCCTAATCACCCGATCCGAGCTTTGGGTGGAGAGATCCGCACGGGTGGTTACTCCATCGCGGCGTAGCGCACTGTTCCCGCGTGGGTATTATAGGGACGTCGCTCTAACGTGAGTATGAAGGGCAATGTTCACCATCCACGAGGTCCGGACGGGACGCGGGATCATCCAGTACCGCTGGGAGTCTCTCACCGGGATCAGGTGTCGGATCAGTCCGGTTCGACTCGAGCGGAAGATCAACGCTCCCCCCGCCATGCCATACTCCTCCCGCGAAGGCTGCCCGTTCTGCCCCGACGCAATAGACAGCGCCACGCCGACCTTCGAAGACGGCAGCCGTCTACGGTGTGGGGAGAGCGTGACGTTCCCGAATCTCTACCCCTACGCTGAGGACCACGTGGTCACGGTGATCACGTCCGATCATGTGGTCGACCGGTTCGACCGTCAGGCCCTCATCGACGCTCTATCAGGCACAGCAGAGGCGCTGGCCCGATCTCCAGGCTATGCGAGCATCAACTGGAACTATCTTCCTTCAGCAGGCGCGAGCATCGTCCACCCGCACCTGCAGGGCATGGCCGACCGGTATCCCTCCCGGCTTGCTGACCTCTACATCTCCGGTGGTCGTCGTTACCTCGCTGAGAGCGGCCGCCTCTACTGGGACGATCTGATGGAGCAGGAGCGCCGATCAGATCGGTTCCTCTTCGAGGACGAGATCTTCTGGTCGGCAAGCCCGGTCCCCCTCGGTGAGCGGGAGGTGCGGGGTATCCTGCCGGTATCGACGCTCGCTGAACTCGAGCCCTACATCGAGCCGCTGGTCGACGGGCTCCTCAGAGTCATCGCCTTCTACCGGCACCACGGGACGCACGCCTTCAACGCTTCGATCTTTTTTGATGCCCCGGGGACGGCGGAGCGGGGGCATCGGGTCTTCTGCTCGATCATATCAAGACTGAACCCGAACACCTTTTCGATGTGCGACTCGGCGTTTATGGAGCGGTTGCACCAGGAACCAGTCGTCTTGACTCTCCCCGAAGATCTGGGACGCCTCTTCCGGGACGGGACGAACACACCGTAGGCGAAAGACTGCTTCACGGGGTGCCCTGCCGGGCTCTCTGGGACGAAGGTCCTGGTGCTCGTTGTCACTTACTCCTCTAAGATCATTGGGTAGTGCATCATTGTCACCTTATCTTCGAAGGTTTTGATGCGTAAGGTGCAGTGCCAACAATCACGCGGAATGAGGGGTGTAGCCTGGCTTTGCGAGGCCTCCCCTTCATCTGTGGCACTTCTCCTCGAAACCGTGGCAGATACTCTGCTCCCCGCTCCAGGGCAGCACCACGGTTGAGTACCTTTCCATGAAGCAAAGATACCCGGGGAAGGCCGTCCCCGGGAGAGCAAACCCACACGCCGGCTCCCTCTTCGGGTTCTCCCCATGCACTGGACCGTGGGAGGTATACTCCCGAGGGGGAGGGGCCGACGGGGGGTTTTTTGCCCCCTCCCCTGTCTCTGGAATCGATATGCCGGCGTTCCCCGCCCCGCCCTCTCCCCGGGCAGAGTGGCCTCACGCGAAACTACAAAGGGTGCGAAGAGGGGCAAAAACATCTCTACTAGCAAAAAAAGTGGTGATTGGTTCTTCTGCCTTACACGATGTACTTGCCGAGCAGACGGATGGAGTTGACCATGTCGGGGCCGAGGGGCGAGCCGAAGATGATCTGGGTGACTCCAGCCTTTGTGAGGTCCTCACACTTCTGCTTGACCGAGTCGGGGGTTCCGGCAATGGTGAAGGCGTCGATCTCCTTGTCGCCGACGAGGCCGCCGACGGTCTTGAAGTCGAAGCGAGCAAGGGCTTCCTTGATCTTCTCGACATTTCCAAGGTCAAGGCCGTGGCGCTTGAGGACCGGGGGCGGGGAGCCTGCGGCGATGAATGCGGCAACGATCTTTGCAGCGTTCCGCGCCTTCTTCTCATCCATGTCGATCGACATGGCGGTGTAGGCACCGACATCGAACTTCTTCTTGCCGACGGATTCCATCGCCTTCTTGATGAGCGGGATGGCGATCTCGAAGTCCTTGGGGTTGGACGCGTTGATCAGGGCTCCCTCACCGACCTCGCCAGCGAGCTCGAGCATCTTGGGTCCCTGGGCACCGATGTAGATCGGGATGCCCTTCTTGCCGGGCAGGGTGACACCGGTCAGCTTGGCGCCGTCGTAGTCGAAGAACTCCATCTCACCGGTCTTCTTGATCTCCTCTCCGGCAAGGAGCTTCCTGATCTGGACAACCCCTTCCTTCAGGCGGCTGACAGGCTTGGCGGGGTCGATAGCAAGCTTCGGAAGCGTCGAGAGGTCACCGGGTCCGATACCGAGGACGGCACGTCCGTCGGAGATCTCGTTTAAGGTAGCCATGAAGGATGCAATGGCTGCCGGGGTGTCGGTGAACGTGTTCATGATGCCCGGTCCCATCTTGATCGTGTCGGTGTTCGCCGCGATCATGGCGAGGGTCGGGTATGCGTGACGGTTGTTGTAGTGGTTGGTAATCCAGGCAAAGTCGATATCTTTCGACTCTGCGAGCTTGGTGTAGGTTACCACCTGCTTGACGTTGACAGATCCAGGCACAAATTCAATTCCATATGTGGTCAAGGCTTAATTCACCTCACGTGAGATATTGCGCGCCGGGAGATATATATATTATCATTTTATGTCCCTCAGATGATACGTACCGCATACCTACCGGAAAATAAGGCAGTGTAACGTACTATCCAGGGCATCCGGCGAATTCCATCGGCTAACCAGAGAAAGACCTTCTTGTGCGGGGATCGAACCAGAGACTTGAAATATTGGCCCCCTCAACAATCCCTTATCAGATCGTATCGCTTCTCTCCATCGACGACCGGCAATGCCCAGGATACACCAGGAACATCTCAACTGGACCGGGCCATCGATCCCCCGGAGAGCGGGCAGGATCCCCCTCACCAGAGGTCTACAGAAATATATATGTTTATCGGCCCACATACCCTATATCAGTTCCGGGTGATATGCACGCTCTTTCTCACGGCAGACGGTCACACGGGCGTACCAGGCGGGTAAGTGAATCTATGCGGGTGCTGGCGATCGGGTTTGGTGGTGCCGGGTCACGGGTTGTGGATATCCTCTACGACCATGACCGGCGAAGCAGGGTCTGTTGCATGAATGTGGTAGCGATCGATATCGATCCAAATTCCCTCGTGCAGCTCCGCCATCTGCCGGAGTCGGCCAGGATCTTCTTCCCCCCCATCGATGCCCTGGACCCTGACGATATCATGAATGTCATCGATGTCGAGGAGGTGATGACCCGGATCCAGGGTCTGGATACGATGGAGATCGATGCTATCCTCCTCTGCTGCGGGCTTGGGGGGAACGTCATCGATGTCGCGCCGCCCATCGTTGAGGAGCTCCGGAAGTCTTACCTGGAGCCCATATTTGCGCTCGCCATCCTGCCGCGCCTGGATGAGGGGGGGCGGGTCTCGGCCAAGGCCGCCGACGACCTCGATATGCTCGAGGAGCTCATGGATGCTGTCGTCCTCTTCGACAATGAGACCTGGTCGCAGAAGATCAGGGCCGCCGTGGATGCCGAAGGGAGGGGGGATGCCGGACCCAGGGGCCAGGTGCGCAGGAGCCCGACCGACCTGAACCCGAGAGCCCACTACGATATGCTCAACGAACGGATCGCCCGCCAGATCGGTCTTCTCCTCCGCGCCGGGGAGTTCAGCGAGCACGGGATAGAGATCGCCGAGGTCGTTCTGGATGCCGGTGAGGTCCTCAATACCCTGAGGGGGATGGGGTTTGTCGCGGTCGGCTATGCGACTGAACGCCTGCCGGGCGGTGGGTGGCTGGATCTCCTCTACCGGCGGCGGTCGGCGAGGTACTTCATCGAAGGATCGCACGAGAAGGCCGCGCGGATCGTCTCGCTTGCCAAGAAGGCGGTCTATGAGGAGATCTCGATCCCGTGCGATCTCACAAGCGCCGATAAGGCGCTGGTGCTGATCGCCGGGCCCTCGGCTGAGCTCTCGATGAAGGGATTCCAGACCGTCAGGAAGTGGATCGACCGGAGCATCGCGGGGCTTGAGACACGATCCGGGGATTACCCGGTGAGGAGCACATCGTTTGTCGGGATCATCGTCGTGCTCTCGGGGCTCTCGAATATCCCCCGTATCGAAGATATCCGGAGGATCCGGACCGAGTACCGGCTTGAGTGCGAAGAGGAGCGGCTGAGGGCGGAGGAGGCGGAACGGATGCATGAGGAAGGGGAGGAGGCGGCGATATGGGTGCCGGAGGAGGAGGAGGATATCCCATACTTTTCGTCGCCGCTTGAGTCGGCGTTTCTGGAGGAGGGTGATATGACAGATCCGGTAGTGGAGAAGGATGAGATGATCGAGGTTCCCGGTAGTGGTCAGGACAGCCGGAGGGATAGGGACGAGACGATCGATATGCTTCCAAGGGCGGAGAGGGGGGAGGATGATGGCGCTATCATCCTCCCTCCGAAGAAGGGCAGGGAGGGGGTCGACCTCACCAGGTCTACACCGGTCACCTCGCCGGTGCCGGCACCGAAGAACTCTGTCTTCGACCCGAAGGGGATCAGCATCGAGAGGGCTGCACCGAGGGACGATGCGTTGAACTACTCTGCATCCGTGCGATCGGTGCAACGCCCAAAGGACGGGGTCTTCACCGGTGAGCAGGTCTCGATCGGCCCGGGAGTGCGGCGGCCAAGCGATGGGTTCCTCGATGAGCCCGGCCTGCGCATGAAGGAGGTTCTCCCTGAGCCGAAGGATGACCTGCTGGGGCGTGGACCTGACCGCAGAGTCCCCCGGCCAAAGGAGGTCGATCCTTCGCGCGGCAGGCTCCGGGTGATCGATGTTGTCGGGCACCGGCCGGGGAAGAAGAAGGGCGAGGACGATGATCGGGGCGGCGGCGGGATCACCTGGATCCTGTAGCGCCCACTGTTCTTACGTAGGGAAGAGGGCCCGGATCACCGTACTGCGCCTTCGCTGTCCTGGTACCTGCCCTGATAGAGGTGTTCGCCGTTCTTGACCTCCTGGATGATCATCTGGACGATCCGGTCTCCTTCAGAGATATCTATGGGTTCTGGGCCCATGTTGGTCAGGCAGAGGGTCAGCTGGCCGCGGAAACCGGGGTCGACGAACCCGGCGCCGAGCAGGACGCCCCGGCGGCCGAGCGATGAACGGCACCGGAGGGTCGCCGCGAGGTCGGCGGGGAGTTCCACCCATTCGATCGAGGGGATGAGGGTGCATGCGCCGCGCTGGAGCGTGGCTGCCCCGGCCGCCCGGAGGTCGTAGGATGCAGGTTGCTGGGATGCGACGTTGTAGGGCTCGATGATGAGATCGCCTACCCCACGGCGGCGGGCGATCTCGCTTGATGATAGGATCATTGGTGTACTGGTACCGGCACAAAAACGCTTAATATCTTACGATAGAAAACCATGAAGGGACCCATGGGGTAGAGGACATCCTTTTGGGCTTCGAACCCAAGGACGCGGGTTCAATTCCCGCTGGGTCCGTCTGTTCTTCGGGCGCATGCCCATAAAAATTTGTTATGAGATCCGGATGTACGCCTTCTCCCGCTCTCCGACCTGGATGGGCGGGAACTCAAGCGGCTGGATGTAGGGTGCATCGTCCGCAGAGGCGCGCACGCGGATCCGGTACTCTCCGGGGGGGAGATTCCTGACAAGGAGTGCGGCGGTGCCCCCGGTCGTGGTGTTGTCTGCGGTCAGGGTGTCGAACCGGATCCAGGAGAGACCGCCATCGCCCGAGTACTCCACGGTCTCAGTCACGGTCCCAAACCCGGTATATGTGATATCCCAGGCGGTGGTGAGGACGTTCTGGACCGGTTCTGGGCAGGTGTAGCGCGGGTTTGTGAGGTGGAGCGCCCCATACCCGAGGCCTGTGTCGGTGAGGTCTGGCACGGCTGTGATGAGGGTCACAGGGAGGCCGAGCTCTGCCGCGCCGTCGTTGAACGTGATGATCGATCTGGACCCGAATACGTTGGCGTTACCGCCAGCGAGCGTTCTCAGGCGGAACGTTGCCTCCCAGGTCTGGCCAAGGCGGATCGTGCCGATATCGAAGGAGAGATTTGGGGAGGATGCCGTCCAGTTGGGTGTATCGTCACGGGTGTAGCGGGGGATGATGGTGTGGCGCCCGGTCTCATCCTCGATCCAGCTCTCGATGGTGGTCGCGGGGACGTAGGTGAAGATCTCAGATCCCACCCGGTCTTCATCGTTGACCCGGATCGTGCTGAAATCAAGGCACATGGCGGTGTTGACGCCGGCCTCGGTCTTGAGGATGCCTGCGATCTCGATGTAGATCCGGGCAAGGTCGTCGCCGGTGGCTGCATGGGAGTGTTTGCCGCCGGTCACCTCTGCGAGGGTATCCATCGTCTCCCAGGTGGCGCTGCCCTCGGCGATGTCATCTGAGAATGATATCATGTACAGCCGGATACCGTTCTCCGCTGCATAGAGAGCCATATTCTGCTGGCCAGATTCGGGAACGGAAAGGCCCGTGTAATTATTCTGGGTTTTCTGCCAGACATGATCGTATATTTCAGTTCCCCGGGCAAGCGGATCGCCGTAGTAGTTGTATTCGCCATCGGACATCAGGATCACGGCGTGAACGGCGTCCGGGTTCTTTCTGGCAACCATCTCCTGGATGGCGATATACAGCGCCTTCCGTGTGGCGGTCCATCCGGAAGCCTTAAGATTGTCGATCGCGCTGTTCACGCTTGAATGCTCATCAGTCAGCTTGATGGTGCACGAGGCATCTGTGCTGTAGGGAACCAGACCAATCCTGTCCCTGGTAGGATCCATGTATGAGACAAACGTCTTTGCTGCTTTTTTCGCGCTGCTGATCCGGGAAGTGGGGCTATCACGGGACATACTCCCTGACCGGTCCATCACCAGCACCACATCGATCGGATCCGGTCGAAGTGCCCACCCGTCACCCTTCAGCCGGACGGTGACATCGACCGTATCGAGCACGTTGACCCTCGGGGAGGAGACACTCGTCTCCACGGAGAGGTAGGGGTAGTTCAGCCAGGTCAGGGTGATATCCCGGGTGGCATCCCGCCATGTCGCCTGGATGGTCGCCGTACCCTTCGCGGCGGCACTCCAGCCAGGCGCCCTCCGGTCTGTCGTGAAGGTGCCAGGGTAGAATGGAGTGGTTGCGTAGCCATCTTCATCGGTGATCGCGGACTGCCTCTCCAGCTTCGGTTCCGTGGTCTGGTTGAAGGGTGTGGAGGTGCTTGAGGTGATCTCGAACTTCACCGTCTCGCCCGCGACGGGGTTTCCCTTGATATCCACCACCTTGGCCCGGACCTCCGAGCGGGAGGTGTGGTCGACGTCCCAGCTCGGCATGGACTGCGGGTTTGCTGAGAGGAGCATGTCCACCGGATCGGTGTGGATGAACTCGACGGTCTTTGATGCGGTCACGCTCTGGTTGTCGGTGGCCGTCGCGGTGATGGTGACCCTGCCGGTGGTATCCTTCGGGCCGTAGGTGAACACAGCCTCGCCCCGGCCGTTCGTCGTCAGGGTCTCGTCTTCTCCGAGGGACGTGCTGACCTGGAGGCCACGACCGGCCGCAGGGTTACCCCAGGCGTCGAAGAGTGTGAAGGAGATGGTGAAGGTGCTCTTCCTATCAGCAGGCTGGTAGGGGATCGGGTTATCGTCGGGCCTGACCGATGCTGTGATTGCGGTGGGGTGTCCGGTGGGAAGCCCGCGGATGGATATGTAACGCTCGATGTCGCCCGGCTGGATGGTTATTCTGACGATGTTTTCACCGGCGATGTGGCCAGTCCTCAGAGGAACGGAGACGTTACCTGTGGCGTCGACCGTCCGCTCGAGTTCGCGCACCGGTATCCCTTCGCCGATGAAGGCCGCATCGTCGTTCACCGAGCCGACGACGAAGCGCACGATCTCGACATCTCTTCGGTTGTCCACTGCGTTCCCGTGCCGGTCGGCAAGCCCCAGGGTGATGGTTGTGGCGTCGCCTGCGGTCACCTCGGGGTCGTAGTGGAGGTATGCGATCCGATGGGGGAGGTCGTGGTCGATCTTCTGTTCAAGCGTTGCCTGTGCCCCTTCAGCACGAGCGGTTACTATGGCAACGCCGTTCGTCGTATTGGTGGTGAATGTGGCGGTGGCAGTCCCGGATGCGCCGGTGGTGACGGTCGCCGGCGATATGCGACCGAAGATGGGGTCGACGGAGAGCGTCACAGTGCGGCCGCTGAGCGGGGTCCTGTTCTCATCGAACACCTGCACGGTCAATTCCGCTGAACCGACCCCGTCTGCCACCAGCCAGTCGGTGTCTCCGGTGAGGTTGATCGTCGCACCGGCCGCAGGGATGATCAGGCCGAGAAGGATCACGAGAGGAATTGATTTCGATAGGTTCATGACGAGATCAGAGTGTCCTGATCCTGAATCATATATATAATGATTTTTATTTGATCTCATACATGGCTAGAGATCTTTGAATGGCTATAATCATCCAGATCCGGGACATTCAGGTGATTCATGGCTTATTTAAGATGGAATCTCCATAAAAATTGCCGCCCCACAAGCGCAATACATATATATTAACCATATGGTTTATTCTTACCAGATCCTGCGTCGGGGAATACACAGCAGAGTGCACCGATGTGTTCAGAGGGTGACTGATATCACGATTTATCGAGATTCTCCACGATCTGTGAGACGACGATACCGTGACCACTAAATATGTGCATGCGCCCAGGCAGGCGGCGGGCGGGGGCGAGGGGCGCCGGGGAGGGACCTGCCGCAGGGCGGAGGAGCTTTTGGGAAGGAGAGATCATCGTCTTGCGAGAAGAACAGATGATGTGAGTCGGATCTTAAAAAAGAGTGGGATATTTAGCTGATCTTGATGCGGGGGGGTTCCACGTCCCTGGTATGAGCCCACACATTGGTTGTATCCTCAGCCGCCTTCGCATCACGTGCCGAGGCAGTCACCGTTATCCAGTATTGCCCTGGTTCAAGGTTATTGACCGCTATTGTGGTCGAGTCAGTCGTCGTATTGCCCGCGCTCATAAAGCTTGAGGCGGGTAGGGTCCTTGTGAGTATGGGGACCGGTGCCCGCATATCTTCGTGCCGGGAGTAGGCCAGAGATATGTCGACTCCCTTAGTGCCCTTATAGGTGGTGACCCAGCTCAGTGGGATAAGGCCGGTATACGGCCCGGAGCCGGGTTCAGGTTCGGTAAATGCGACATCGAGGGACGATGTCGTGGCCCCGGTGCTGGTAAGGTCGGGGAAGACTGTGATGTAGGTGTCAGGGAGCTCGAGCTCCTCAGTCTTGTTGTTGAACAATATAACCGCACCCGGACCGAAGATGTTGACGTTATTCTCTTCGTCCGCCTCGTAGGATGCATTTACTGCGATGCGGAAGGTTGCCTCCCAGACCTGATTGAGGTGGATGGTGCCAATATCGAAGTGGAGTTGCCTTTTCTCCTTCCAGTCCTTGGTCTGGTCAGTGGTATTAGAGATGATCGTATGATTTCCAGTCTCATTCTTTATCCAGCTCTCAATGGCGGTAGACTTATCGGGCACATATCTGTAGTCGAATACTTCGAACGCGGCTTTGGGCGCCTCATTGATCTCGACGTTCTGGAAGACTGTCATACTGGTATCGACACCAGCCTCGGTCTTGAGCTCGCCGGCGATGTCGGTGTAAACTCTCTTGAGGTCTTCTGCGTTACCAGCCCAGACATATTTTCCGCCGGTTGCCTCTGAGAGAACACGTAGATCCTCCTCGACATTCGTGTTCAATTTCGAAGCAAATCCAATGGTGTAAATTCTCACCTTCTCTGTGTCATCACCGCTGTTGGCATAGATGGACATGTTCTGGTTGGTGAATTGGCCGTAGCCGTCTTTGCAGATATTGCTGGTGGGTTTGAAGTTATAGACTCGCTTATCACTCTTGGAACTCTCAGTATCATACCACGTTCCTGTTCCTAGATTCACCGTAGCGCTTGCAGCACCCTTCGGATCCGGAAGATCGGAATACCATTCATACTTCTCGCTTGAGAAACTGTAATCGTTTCCACTCCAACGATACGCAGATAAAGGCGCAAAGTATGGACTTGAATACCAATCACTGGTGAGGTATCTGTTGTTGTCCGCATAACCCACACCCTTCGCCAACGGTGAACCATGGTAGTTCCAATCACCATCTCCCATGAAGACGACTGCTTTGATCGCCTCAGGCCTCCCGTTCTCCTTAAGGTGCTTTATCGCGGTGTAGTACGCCAGTCTCATGTTCGTCCCACCGACAGCGGATAGCGCGCCAATTGCCCTCTTTACTTCATCAGAGTCCTGGGTCAGCCCTTGTTTCAGCTCGGCATTGAAGGCAAACGAGATCAGTGCAACCTGATCACCCTCATCTTCCGCCAAGCTCCCCACTAAATTCATCTCATTGACAAAATCTTTCGCTGCTTCCTTCGTGGCCTTCATCCTCGTCGGACTCACATCTGTTCCGTCCATACTCCCCGAAGTGTCAATCACCAGCACCACATCGATCGGGTCCGGTTCCATCGCATACCCATCCCCCTTCAGCCGGATGGTGACATCGGTTATATTCGTCGTATGTTCACTCGTGCTGTTCACAGAAACCTTTGTGTCAGAGACCTCTGTCTCCACCGAGAGGTAGGGGTAATTCATCCAGGTCAGGTCAATGGTCCGGGTGTCACTACGGTGCAGGGTTTTGTTCTCCCACACCGCCCGGACGGTCACCGTGCCCTTTGCGGTGGCCCTATCTCTTCCCTCAGGCTTGGCGAACGCCCCGGGGTGGAACTCGACGACCGCAGTCCCATTGACGGTGGTTGCGGTTGCTGTAGTCAAGTTCTTTCTTCCATCCCCAAGACAGGGCGCCCCGGTTGAGTTCCCCCCACTGCAATCGATCGATTCTGTAATGATGGTGAATGTCACCTCCTCGCCATCGACCGGGTTCCCCTTGATATCCATCACCCTGGCCCTGAGTTCGGAGACTATATCGTCGTTGAGATCCCGGCTTGCCATCGACTGTGGACTTGCGGTGAGGACCATCTTCACCGGCTCGGTGCTGGTGAACTCGATAGTCTCTGATACGGTCACATCCGGGCTCTCCACAGCCGTTGCAATGATATCAACGATGCCGATGGAGTCCTCAGGGCCGTAGGTGATCCACACCTCCCCCCAGGAGCTCGAGTAGACGAGCTTCTGCTGACAATATAGCCCCGAAGAGTTCACCCATACGCCCTGACCCCCTGCAGGGTTCCCATGCACATCGGTCAACATATACATCAGCGTAATCTTATCTTTCCCATTGGCCGGGACCGAGGCACCGGATGGCTCTACCATGCAGGAGATGGCGGCCGGTACACCATCCGCCATACCGCGAACTGAGATGTATTGGCTCAGTTCGAGGTGCTGGATATAGACAGTATTCATCCCGGCCAGCGTACTGACCTTGAGCGTCACAGTGGCGTTCCCACTCTCATCCACCGACTTCGTGATCTCATCAGTACCGCCGTCAAACGTCGCCCGACCCCCGGGCGAGCCCACCATGAATTTCACCGCTTCAGCTTCCCGCCTGTCATCCACGATATTCCCATACCAGTCAGCCATCTGGACGGTGATATCAGTCGTCCCCCCCGCAGTCACCCTCGGGGAGTACCATATGTTGGCGATTCGATACGGCGTCGCATGGTCAATCTTCTGGTATCCGCTCCCCACCAGCGGCTCATCCATCTCATCGCACAGCACCGTCGCCGTTATCTCCGCTGTCCCGCTCCGTGTCCCGGGCCTGAAGGTCGCAGCCGCTCTCCCCGAACTATCGAGCTCTACACACCCGGGGAATATACTCCCATATTCCCCATCAACTGCAAGCTCAACCTCGACCCCCGCAAACGAGGTGTTGCCAGAGGTGCTGTTCGTAACCTGCACCGTGACGGTCGCGGTCTCCCCGCTCCCCGCCGTCAACCAGTCAGAACTCGTGTTGATCGTGATACCATCAGGCACCAGTGCCCCCGCCGGCGCCACAACCAGAAGCAGCCCGACGGCTAAACACACATATACCCACCTCATTGTACACCACACCTACTTGCACTTAGTCACACGAAAACATATAAATTTTATTAAATGAGACAGACAGGACAAAGCTCGTTATGTCATAAAACAAGATTTCTTGCCTGAAATCAGCGCGCCCCCTTCCAAGAGGGGCGATATCGCCCCTCCTGGTCAGGCACAAGGGTGCCGTGCCTACAGCCGATCCCGACCACGTGGCGGCCTGCCCCGCACCGCCCCGGCCCTGCGACGCCGCACCACAAGGACGGCCCCGAAGATGGCCGCGACGACAACCCCGGCGCCGACGAAGATCCAGAGATTGGATGTCCGCTCCACCACGAGCGGGACCGTAAATTCGCCTGTGCCGAGCGGGATCTCGACGTCGACCGATATAGGCTCGTAACCCTCGCAGGCGGCGGTGATGGCGTACACCCGGTCCGTGGTGAGCGCCATCCTGAGGCAACCCAGACCGTCGGTCACCCCGGCGGCCTGGCCATCAACCTGGATGGCCGCATCGGCAACCGCCTTCCGATCGGTATCCTCCACGCTGATGGTCACACTCGCCCGATCGTAGTCGAGCTCGGCGACGATATCCTCCCCCTCCCCCGAGATATGGCAGACCTCATTCCAGTCTCCATACCCCGGCGCCTTCACCGCAATCGCGTAGGTCCCTGCGGGGATATCGGAGAGCATGAGCCGGCCGTATTGGTTGGTCCTGCCCTTGAGCGTCCCGTTGATGGAAACCTCAGCCCCCGCTATCGGCTTCATCCCCTCGTTGAAGGCCGTTATCGAGACCGGGTATGCTGACTTTGAGATGTGCACCAGGACGAAGACGTCATCCTCTCCGAAGTAGCGATCCTCCTGGTAGGGCTGGTAGTCAGGCGCCGTGACCTTGAGGGAGTAGCACCTCTCACGCTGCAGATGGAGTGGGAGGTTGCCGGCGGCGTCGGTCACCCCCCGGCGCGTGCCGTCGATGAAGACCTCAACACCCGCGACCGGGTCAGTTGACTCAGCATCCCGGACCTGAACCGCCAGGAGATCTCTCCTGAGGAGCCAGTACTGAACCGTACCGGTCTCCTCCATCCGCACCGTCCTTGAGAGATCGCAGTAGTCCGATGCCTGGATATCGAGATCATAGAGCACTCCCGCCCGCATCGAGAAGCCCGCGCTCCCGTCGCTCCTGGTGGTCGCCGACCGTGAGAGCCCGTCACCCTCGATGCGCACCAGGGCCCCGGCGACCGGCTGCAGGGTCGTCGCATCATAGACCTCGACCGTGAGGGTCTCGTCTCTCCTGACCATATCGATCATGATCCGGGTTCTGTCAGCGCTAACCCGGTCCGTCCAGTCCAGGTAGCCCTTCCGAACCACCTTCAGACGCAGGTCTCTGTTCTCGGAGTGATCGTACTCGTAGGTGCCATCCGATGCGGTGACACCCATGTACCCGCCGTCGACGTATATGGATGCGCCGGCTAGCGAATCCCCGTTCTTCTCATCGACCACGCTGATGCGCAGAGTGGCCGCCTGCACCGCCCCGCATATAAGGATACATGCTATGAAGATGCCTATGATGAGGTGACGTTCAGTCATACTAGACTGTATTGTGCCCTGAAATTTGAGTGCATCGGTTTACACCCATCGCTCGGGCGGGACACGCTCAATGACCATCCCTTCGACGAGAACCGGCATCAGCGTCCGACCGACCTCTATCGCGCGCTCAAGCCGCCACGCCCGATCGGCGTAGATGGTGAAGATGGGATCACCCCTCTTTACCCGGGTCCCCTTCTTTGCGTGGATATCAAGCCCTGCGCCGTGGTCATACGGAGAGCCTGCGAGCCGCGCAAGGGTCACGAGTGCACGGTTGTTGAGCTCGATGACGTACCCATCATGCGGAGCCCGGACGTCGAAGTGGTACTCACCCGGCTCGATGTCCTCGGCCTTCACCGTCGGGTCGCCGCCCTGGATCTCAATGATCTGATGCATCTTCTCAAGCGCCTTCCCGCTCCTGAGGATATCAGCCGCCATATCGTGCCCCTGGCCGTATGCCGCCTTCCCTGCCATCTCAAGCGCGATCCCGGCTATCGAGAGGCTTTTCTGGATCAGGGAGTTGGGTGTGGTCGCCCCTTCGAGGACGGAGAGCGCTTCGCGCACCTCAAGGTTCGGGCCGATGGTGTGCCCGACGAGCGACTCCCCGTAGCTCAGTGCACACTCGACCCGCATCCCGAGCCGCTCGCCGATCTCGATGAACTCTCGGGCGAGTTTCCGGCCCTCCTGGACATCCTCGATCTTGGTGTTCCGGCCGACCGGGATATCGATGACCACGATGTCAGCGCCGACGGCGAACTTCTTGGCCATGACGCTTGCGATCATCTGGCCCCGGGCGTCGATCCGGAACGGATACTCGTAGGTGATGATCTTATCATCGGCCGGGGCGATGTTCGTGGCCCCGCCCCAGACGATGACGCCGCCAACCTTCTCGGTCATCCTCTGGACCTCACTCGCCGGGAACGATACGGGCGCAAGAACCTCCATGAGGTCCGCAGTCCCGCCGGCGCCGGTGATGGCGCGGGAGCTGGTCTTTGGTATCCGAAGACCGCTTGCGGCGATGATCGGCACCACCAGGAGGGTGATCTTGTTCCCCGGCACACCACCGATGGAGTGTTTATCGACGATCGGGCGACGGGTGAACTGGAGGCGCTCCCCGGTCTCGACCGTTGCCCGTGTCAGGTACTCCACCTCATCCATATCGAGGCCGTTGATGTAAGACGCGATGACATAGGCGGTGATCTCGCCCGGGGAGAGGTTGTCATCGACGATATCCCTGACGATCTCTATGGTCTCATCCTTGGTGAACCGACCGCCATCCATCTTCTTCTTGATGTGCGTGAGGGAGATGGGGCGCTCGGCGCTCCGAACCTCAACGGGCGTCCCTTCACTTGCGGCGAGCACATCGTTCAGCGGCCGATAGATACCGATGACCCCGGGCTCAACGAGCGAGCCGGTGGTATCGACGTGGGCCTGGACGCTCCTTCCGGCCTCCTCATCGGCGATCTGGACACGGTCGCCGTCACGGACCCGAATAAACTGTGCATCGGTGCTGTTGAGGAGAACCCCTCGACTCGCGATATCGAGCAGTTTCACTGTCAGTTTCATATTTGTAGTCCCATCCTGATTGAAAATGAGATTTTGTACTACTTAAGGACGGCTGTTCTGGCTGGGCTGGCGAGCCCTCGTACGCCGCGCAGGGGCGCTTGTAGCAGCACCCCTCCTCCTCGCACATACCCGCACACTCCCCTGAGGCGACACCCGGGGACCGCATGTATTCCGCTGTACTTCGGTGCTGAAAGAGACGCCTCTCATCTGTACAGGCACCGACAATCCAGCGCATCTCCTGGTCGCCTGACCTTTGGGGCAGGTGCAACAGATCCGCAAGCACCCACCATCCCCACCCGGGCAGCGGTCAAGGGTGCACCTGCCCATCCGGGCGGAAGGGGGGCTCTGGATACACAAGTCTCCGGACAGCGCGGCCCCCCGCCTGGCGATACCTTGTTATCCTCCAGGCGACCATACTCGATAACCAGGGTCCTACCTTTGAGACCGTTCAGGAGAATGTACGTAATGTCCACCCCGTATGCTGACCCGGTATCCCCATACCCGCACTGGCAGCGGATGATCTACCGCCTCCCGCGCCCGGTGACGTCCGAAGACGTCGCTGCTTTCGTCCAGCATCAGGACCTCTACCGCAGGGAGACCGATGCCGGGGAGATCCAGATCATCCACAAGTTCGGCGTAGTCGAGATCAACTGTCTCATCGGCGAGCGGACGATAGAGGTCTGGTTCGCCCCAGGAAAGGCCGCCTCCGTAGCGGAGTACATCGACGCCCTCCTGAGCACGCGGTTTCCCTGAAGCCTTGTAAGGTAAAAGAGAGAGGGAGCGCCCTGCCTGAGGGGAGGGGGCTTCAGTCTTTACCGATCACAACCTCTGAGGCCTTTATCAGGGCGTAGACCTCCGATCCCTCCCGCAGGTTCATCTTCTCGACCGAGTAGGTCGTTATGACCGAAACGATCTCGATCCCCCCGGGGAGGACGACCGTCACCTCGCTGCTCACGGGGCCTTTCTTGATCAGCTTGATGGTACCTCTCAGCTGGTTTCTTGAACTCACTTCCAC
>JAAZOW010000208.1 GCA_012797575.1 Methanomicrobiales archaeon
CATGCCGGCACCCACCCCACCCGCGCCTTCCGCGCTCCTCCCCCTGCGGGAGTACGAGCAATTACAGGAAGATATTCGCGACCTCGCTGTTGTAGCAGGACGGCGCAAAGAGCCGATCATAAGGTTTGATCGACTCAAAAAGCGTTCTGAACGATAGTGGCCGGGGTACGCGATCCGCCTCAAGGCCAGGCATCAAAAGAGATATCGCGACATTGCCCCTGTATTCAGAACCTCTATCCGGGATGCCCCTCCCGCTGGCAAACCCTCATATCCCCTGACGGCAAAAGACTATTTTCACCGGAGATGATGGACAGATGACAGAGTACCGATCTATCAGGCCGCGAGTCCTCTCCCTCCTCCTCCGAGAGCTTCCGGTTCTCCAGGAGAGATATGGTATCAAGACGATCGGCATATTCGGCTCGGTGTCACGTGGGGAGGATACCCCAAAGTCCGACCTGGATATCGTGTACTCGTTCTGCCCGGAGATGGACACCTACGAGAACCTGCTGGACCTTGGAGACTTTCTGGAGGAACTGCTCCAGAGGAGAGTAGATCTGGTTGCAGAAGAGTGGATGAGCGAGAGGCTTCGCAAAAACGTGATGGCGGAGGCCACCTTCCTGTGCGCACAACCGGGGGCTACGGCATAACCAGATTGCAGTCATACCTTATGGACATCTACGAACAGTCGGAACTGATCATGCAGGCGACCGGGCGGATGAGGTATGAGGAGTTTCTGGAAGATGCATTGTACAGTGCCG
Source organism: Methanomicrobiales archaeon (assembly GCA_012797575.1). Taxonomy (GTDB): domain Archaea; phylum Halobacteriota; class Methanomicrobia; order Methanomicrobiales; family Methanoculleaceae; genus Methanoculleus. The sequence continues at coordinate 759 of JAAZOW010000208.1, forward strand.
GCATCATCAGATTTTTTGAGATCATCGGCGAGGCGGCAAAGCATGTTCCGGAGGACTTTCGAAGCGAATACCCCGAAATTCCATGGAGAAAGATATCCGGACTCCGCGATAGAGTGATCCATGACTATCCCGGCGTAAACCACATCCAGGCTCTCGCGACAGTGGATATACCGGTTCTGCATCGGCAGATCAGAGACATCCTTGCCGATCTGGAGTGAACTACCCCCGACTTTGCGCGAGCGCCCGGGGATCTCCCGGATCCAGAGATACTCACAGAAACGCTATCGACCGATATTCCTTCCCGACGAAAGAGCGGTATATCGGATAGCAATCGATCACCGCCGGCACATCTACACACAGGCGTTGATTATTCTGTTCAGGCAGCTCCTGCCCTACAGCATAATCTATCGAGGGGAGACGAAGGGGCGGAGCGCCCGTCCCCGATCTCGTGGCCGGGGTCTTCCCGCTCCACCCCGAGAACCCCGCAAGTTAAGGCGGATCATGGTCGAGCGGGACCGGATCTGCGAGATCGCCGCACGCCGCGGTGCACACAACGTCCGTATCTTCGGCTCCGTGGAGAGCAGAGAAAAGGCGGCATCGTCTGCCGATTACATCCGATCCCCATTCACGGCTGCCACGTTGATCGGGTTATATCCCGACAAAAACAAACATTTTTGTTGGATTATAACCCAACAAAATGTATGCCCTCGGTCCTCGATCTCCTGGTCGCGCTCAACCCCTGGTGGAGCAATAAGCCCTTCGAAACCGGCATCAGGCGGGAGAACTACTTTGCGAAGATACAGAAGTACCTCAAGACCAACGAGATCGTCGTCCTGACGGGGGTGCGCCGTTCGGGCAAGACGACGCTCCTCTTCCAGATCATCGACGACCTCATCTGCAACCGCCAACTCGATCCGCGGTCGATACTCTTCGTCAACTGCGACGAACCAGAGGTGACTCGCCTCGATAACCCTCTTGAGACCCTGCTTGAAACCTACCGGAGAGACGTCTACGGCGGCGATGCAGCGTATCTCATCCTCGACGAAATCCAGACGATCGACGGGTGGGAGCGGTGGGTGAAGTCACTCTACGACCGCAAACAGTACTCGCTCATCCTGTCCGGTTCGACTTCGTACCTCCTCGACTCAAACCTCGCAACGCTCATCTCCGGGCGATATCTCCCGGTCCATGTCTACCCCCTCGATTTTGCGGAATACGCGGTCTTCTCGGGGGAAGAACTGCCGCACGACCCCGTTACTCTCACGGCGGCGAAGTACCGGTTCCTGAACCTGCTCGGCGAGTACCTCAGGGAAGGGGGGTTCCCGCAGGTCGTCCTTTCAGATGATGAGACGATCCGGCGGGATCAACTCAGAGCATACTACGACAGTATCGTCTACCGCGACATCGTGCGGGTCAACGAAGTGCGCAACCAGAAGGCGCTCGGCGATCTGCTCGCATACTGCATGACAAACATAACCTCCCCCTACTCCTACCGGAACCTCCAGGAGATGCTCGGCATCGATATCGAGACCGTCAAGGAGTACCTCCACTATGCAGAGCAGGCAAAGATCCTCTTCGAGGTTCCCTACTTCAGTTACTCGCTGAAGGTGCAGAGCCGGAACAACAAAAAGATCTACTGCATCGATAACGGCCTCAGGAACGCCGTCTCGTTCCGGTTCTCGAAAGACGAGGGAAGACTCGCCGAAAATCTCGTCTTTGTCGAACTTATGAAACGAGGTCATGAGGTGTACTACTGGAAGAAGAAAGGCGAAGTCGACTTCGTCGTTAAAAACCCGGACCAGTCGCTCTCGGCCATCAACGTCTCCTACACGGACGCTCTCCCCGAGAGGGAAGAGAGAGCGCTGCTTGAGTTTGCGGACCAGTACGGCACGCAAGTGCAGGAGTGTATCCTCCTCACGAAGGATACACAGAGAGAGGCAGGGAGGGTCCGGTATATCCCCCTCTGGAAGTGGCTGCTTTTGCAGCGCTGAGCAGGCGCCGGGTCATGGATCGTTGTATCATTCTCCGGGAAGTGAGGTACCTCACCCCGGACAGGGAGAGCAGGCTCTATGGGGATAGGGAGGCGGCGCGCCGGTGCCGTCATCCCGTACGGGTCGTTTTCCCGCGGCGACTTCCACGAGGGGAGCGATCTCGCCCGGGGACGTTCGCGAGCGGTCCCACGAGGCCGGGCGGCAGCCGTCCTCGGTCTCCCGGTCGAGCCGCTCTGCTACACCGAGGAAGAGTTCGCCGAGATGGTCCGGAGCCCCAACCCGTTCAACCTCCAGGCACTGGCTGAAGGCGTCGGGGTTTAGGCGGGAACGAAGCCGCGACGCAGGGTGCTCGTGGCCGAAGGGGTTCCCCGGGCGATGACGAAACTCTCCGGGCAGTCGCTCTCCGTCTTTCTCTCCGGGGAGCCCGACCTCTCTACCGCGAGGGATGTCAGGGCCGAGCGCGGTACTAACGTATATCTACACGGATGTCGAAAGTACCCCTTAACACGCCAAAGCCTGCGGGGATGATGATGACATGGCCCAAAAGATCGAGTTAGGTCTCTACCTGGAAGGCGACGACGCCCGCCG
>JAAZOW010000276.1 GCA_012797575.1 Methanomicrobiales archaeon
CCAGTCGGTCCAGAACCCACCTTGCCGGCAACCCCATGTTGAAGAGGGTGTACTGATACAGGGTAGATCAAGGGATGTAGTGAATGGCATTTGATCTATCGAAATGCGACTTCTCCCAATGCAAGGGAGAGTGCCTCGTCCGATGCCCATATATATCGTACGACGAGGAGGATGCGAAGAACGCCATACGATCCCTGATAAAGGGAGACCGCCACCAGATCCTGAAAGAGTGCATCACCTGTGCAGCATGCAACGACTTCTGCCCTCGGGGCGCAAACCCCTGGGACCTCATTGCACAGCGTCAGGAAGAGACCGGAGCACTCGGCATCCCGGCGGATGCGAAACCGTCGAGCGACTGGCTGACGAAGCCAGCGACAATCATCCGGAGGGGAAAGCCAGGTGGTCCGCTCATATCAGCCGGCGGGATCTACGAGGTGGTACCTCAGGGGGAGTTCCTTACAGGGCAGGTGTTTGAGGACGCGACCATCATCGGCGGAGGGCCATACGCGTGTGGGTTCACCGAGACCCATCTTGGCCGGGCATCCCGGCCCGTGAAGTTCCTCCCGGAGTTCATCGCAAACCTCGCGAAAGCTGCTGAAGAGTTCGGGGTCGATGAGATCATCTTCACCCACGACGCCTGTTACAACGTGGCGACGACTCTTGCGATGCAACAGGGGATCGAGGTGCCGTTCCGGCCGATCCATATCCTCGAGTACATCCGGGACTGGCTCCGCGACCATCCCGACCGGATCACGAACCCGCTCGGAGTCGAGATCGCCATCCAGGGCGGTTGCACGACCCGGTATGCGCCGAAGGGCGGAGATCACGAGATCTGGTCGGACTGGCTTGCCGATATCTTTGGTATGATCGGTGTTACATCCGTCGAGGAAGGGCGGACGTACACCGGAGTTGACCGGCTCTGCTGCGGGTGCGGTATCTTCCACACCCAGCACGAACGTGCGATCGAGATTCAACGAAAGAACATCGATGATGCCATCAAAGCCGGCGCCGAAAAACTCGTCTTCATATGCCCGGCCTGCATCTCCATAATGCGGGCGACCTGCCGGAGGATGAAGGTCGAGCCTATCTACATCACCCAGCTCGTGAAACGCGCATTGGGTGAAGAACTTGGACCCGCCGGAGCCGCTGCGTTCGGGTATCCGGTGAAGTAGCCAGAGGAGGCAAAGTGAATGGTGAAGTTTACGAAAGAGATGAAAGATGCCCTGCGGGTTCCCGGTAAGGGGGGGAGCCTGATCTATCTCTGCACGTCAAGCAGGGGCGGCAACCCCAACATCGCCGCGATGCGGTTCGTCGCCACCCACATGGATGACAAGATACTGATCGCCGATATGTTCCTCTTAAAGACAAAGGCGAACATCAAGGAAAATCCAAACGTCGCGGTCACGATCTGTCACCCGCTTGACGAGGGACGGTGGTGGGTCTTCCGGGGCAAAGCCGTGGATATTGAGTACGGATTCCCACGCGACTTCGACTGGTACGGTGCAAACGCGACGGATATCCTGAACGAGTGGGGGAACTGGAACAAGGCCGAGCCGCCGGATGAAGTGCCGCCCGATATCGTCTTTCCAAAGGCAGTCCAGCGCGGAGTGGTAGTCGTGCATGTCGAGGAGGTCTACTCTATCGAGCCCGGGCACGTAGGGGAGAAGATCCTATAG
>JAAZOW010000303.1 GCA_012797575.1 Methanomicrobiales archaeon
CGATCTCCCAGGCTGCCTCGACGATCTTTTGGTTGATCCCCGCTCCGTCCATCTCCGCGAGAGCGATGATGACGGTGAGGGGGTTGCGGATGGAGTCGTTTAAGATGGCGAGCTGCTCGATGTTCTCCTCGATCTGGATGAGCGCCTTCTTCTTGAGATCCTCCAGCTGGTGCCGCGCCGAGACGTCGCGGCCGATCGCGAGCACCAGATGTCGACCATCGATGCTCACGGGAAACGCTGTCACTTCCACAGAGATGCGGGTGCCGTCGCTACGGATCAGAGTCAGATCGGTTGGCGTGGCGCCGTCACCGGCCATGGCCTGACCGAATTTTGCCCTGACCTTCGGCAGGTCTTCCGGCAGCAGGTGTACGACTTCAGTAAAGCTCTTGCCGATGAACTCGTTCCTCGTACAGCCAAGCAGTCTCTCGGCTGCCTGGTTTCCATCGACCAATGTTCTGTTCATATCAACGAGGAAGAAGGCATCCGGGGCGTACTCGAATATGATCTTCAACCGCTCTTCCGAGCTCCTCAGCGCCTCATTCACCCGCTTCCGGTCGGTCACATCTACAAGGTTGCCGATGACGGCCGGCCGGCCCTCGAACTGGAGGCGGGTTGCGAAGTTCTCGAGGTATATGACCCGCCCATCTTTATGCTTGCCGCAAAACTCGTGGTGCTCCGACTCGGTGTAGCCGGAGAGGATAGCACGGTATCGCTTCCGCACATCATCCAGACACTCTGGGGCGATCAAGGTGGATTGTGCATCGTAATTGCGTAGTTCGTCGCGCAGATACCCGAAGATCTCAGCGAACCGCGTATTGAAGTAGCGCAGGCGTCCGTCCTGCATCAGATAGATGCCGAGCGGGGATTGTTCCACAGGGTTTCGGTAGATCTCCTCATCCATCCTCCGGAGGACTGCTGAACCGATGATGCTCGCCGCTGCCTGGAGTGCATCGACCTCTGCCGGCAGCCAGGTGCGTTCCCGCTGGCACTCGTCGAACCCGATAAAGCCCCACCACTGCTTGTGGACAAGGATAGGGATGATCGCAAGGGATCTGCTCCGCAGGAAGTTGAGGTAGCTCTGCTCAGACTCCGGAAACTCCCGTACCGTTCCAACGATAGGCCTCCCGGCCGCGAGTTCATCATGCCATCGAGGGATCGTATCGCAGGGGATGGTCTGAAACTCCGGGTCATCGATCCTGGAGTCAACCCCCTCCGCGCGCCATCCCCACCGCCGGATGCAGATGGCATTGCCGGTCACAGGATCCGTGCTGTTCTCAAAGACATGCACCGCGCTGGTACCGGTTGCCCTGCCAAACCGTTCGAGAACCGCGTCCATCTCTGCTTTCCAGTCTGATTCCTTGAGGAACCTATCCGCTGCAAAGTTCACCGCGCTCATGATATCGTCGTGGCGGCGGAGGGCCTCGGATACTCTCTTCTGTTCTGTGATATCCTCAAGGAGGTGAAGTCTCCCGAAGTACCGATCATCCGCGTCGCGGATCTGGGCGGAGAACCTCTTGATGCACCGTCCGTCGACCAGTCTGATCTCATCCGTGATGACCGACCGGTTCGATTCATCCTGGAGTAACGTCCAGGATGCGGTAAATGCCTCCGGATCGCTGAAGAGTGGGGTGCAGAGAGAGATTATATCGCTGCCTTCGACCTTTTTTCTCCTCATGTCATCCTTTAGGTGTGAAAGGCCCCAGATATCGCAGAATCTGTCGTTGAAGTAGAGAATTTCGTCCGTCCGGTTATCGACGACGAAGTGGGCGATCGGGGAGGCCTGTGCCATCTGGGTGAGCAGCGCTTCACTCCGCCAGAGTCTCTCCTCTACCTGCCGCTCTTCGGTCACGTCGCGCCCGCACCCTACGGTCCCGATGATCC
>JAAZOW010000278.1 GCA_012797575.1 Methanomicrobiales archaeon
AAGAGCTCGTAAAGTGGCTCTATCATGAAGATTCGCCCCCTCTGTCACTCATATCGTAAATGATCGACGTCATAGTCGCCATCACGGTGATGCCGATACCGACCTCGACCGCGTCGATGAGGTAGCCATGGAGGTGTGGAATACCAAGCGCCGTCTCAATCGAACCATACCCCAGGTAGCTGCCCCCCGGGATGAGGCAGAGGAGCCCGATAGTGGCATATATGGTTATCCCAAGGGCCGAGAGTGCCACGATCCATTTGTAGCTGAACCGCTGCCTGACGCAGGTAAGACCGAAGGCGATGATCATCAGTATGAACGATGCGGCGAAGACGACACCGCCCTGGAATCCTCCGCCCGCCCCTAACGCGCCATGCACGATGACGTAGAGCGCAAAGACCTGTATGAATGGCACCGAGAACCGCGATATCGTCTTGACGATGACGTTCTTCCTCATAGTCGCCCACCCCGCCTGAGCAGGAGGGCGACCGATATCCCTGCGGTGAAGATCACCACGACTTCCCCTAGCGTATCAAATCCACGGTAACTGGCAAGTATCGCGGTGACGATGTTCTCGATCCCGATATCCGGGAGCACTGACTCGATGTACAGCTTTCCGGTGTATTGAGTTGCTGGAGCCTCCGGGTCACCGAATGCCGGCAGATCCCCGACTGCCCAGAAGAGGATAATGCCGAGGAAGAGGACAGCAAGCAGAGCTTTTAGCTTCAATCTGATGATCTCCTTCCGGTTCGTGCTATGGCTGCGATAAAGAGGACAGTGGTTATACCGGCTCCTACAGCCGCCTCGGTGAAGGCGACGTCGACGGCATTCATCTCTGACCAGATCACCGCCATGATCAGTGAGTATGCAGAGAGTATGATCGTTGCATGGAGCAGATCGCGCACCGTGATTGCCGCGATCGCGCAGAGGATCACGAAGATGAGGAGGGCGAAGTCGAGCTCCCAGATCATCGTCGCTCATCCCCCTTCTTCCATGGTTCAACCCCGCGAGTGTAGGCGACGTTCAGGATGGCATGGACGGCTGTCGGTGATGTGATGAAGATGAAGATCACGAGGAGTAGGATCTTCACCGCGACCAGATTCATCCCTTCATACAGGACAAGACCAAACAGTATCATCCCCTCCCCAAGGGTGTCGCATTTGCCGGTCGCATGGACGCGGGTGTAGAAATCAGGAAACCTGATGAGACCGATGGCTCCGACAACCATGAAGAAAAGGCCGATTACGATGAAGATGAGAGCCAACGTGTTCAGCATATGCACCCTCTCCCGAGGTACTTAGCGATCGCAAGCGTCGAGATGAAGTTGATCATGGCGTAGGCGATCGAGATGTCCAGGAAGAGTGGTCGCTCGTATATGAAGCCGATGAGGACGAGGACGACGATCGTCTTTGTTCCGATGGTATTTACCGCTATAAGACGATTCTCCCATCCGGGGCCTGCCAGAACACGGTAGAGACAGAGGAAGACCGTCAGGATCAGTACGATTACACTTGCGTGAAAGATGTCGATCATGCTATCATGGCGCGAGGATCTCCGGTGTTTCCCGGGGAAGGAAGCGCCTCCTTCGAGATGGTTACCGGCCCGGGGACAGGGATGAGAATCGCATGAGCATCCCGGGCGAACATTACAGCTGTCTCGCTCTGCCGATCGGCCAGTCGGGGCGCATATACCCAATTTTGTCGTGCGGTTGATGGTCGATCGCATCGATCGGCCAGACTGGATCGGGCAGCCCTCACAGGGAGTACCGAGGAGTGGTGTAGGATTGCCATCAAATCCTCCTTACAGATCTCCGGTCTCACCAGATGGCGGTTGATCCCCTTCACCAAAGACCCGTGCAAGATCACGTTCGATGCTCCTCCCCTTGAGGAGGTCTTCTTCTCCTGCCTCCCGGACGAGGGCATGCACGATGAATCGCCCGTCGATGACATCAACCGTCACCGTTCCGGGTGTTAGGGTCACCGCGTTTGCAAATGATGTCCTGAGAACGTCGCCTCGAAACGGCGTGTCGACAGTGACGATCCCGGGATCGATCGGCATCTCTGGGTGGAGGACACGGTATGCGACGTCCAGGTTGGCATGGAGGATGGCCGCCAGCAGTCTGGGGATGTAGAGGATGAACCTGATGAATACGTGCGCGGACCGAGCGATGCGCACATCGGATCGGAAGACGAGATCCCCTGAGATGAGGGTCACGATGCCGCAACATACGATCCCGGCACCGATATAGAAGAATTCGAGATATCCTGAAAGGATATACCAAAACAGCATCAGTATCGCGAACGTGAGAATGTACTGATAGACTGATGGCCTCTTCACATCTTGAGACAACGCATATCCTTCCTGTACACTGGTTATCCTAGATTGGAAAGCAGAACGTATATACTTGTCTCAAATCTATCGCTCGTCCCGTTGCCTGGCACGATTTATGCGGTGTGGTGAGGAGGAGAGTGCGCACCAACAGACCAGATCCTTCGCCCCCCTACTCGGTGATGTTGCTGCTGTACCATCTCGGTGCGAGAGACTGGAGCCGAAAGGATCTCCGGCCAGGGCGCAGGGGTGTCAGGCGCGCACGCTATGCCTTTCCATACGAGGGGCTGCCGATCTGAGCACTCGCAGGCTGCATTCTCCGATCGAGAGCTGCAAGACTGGCCGGATGCTCCGAGGAGCACAATCGGGTTCTGCGTGCCCAAAGGCAGGACGGGTCAGAGAGGTACCCGCCCGTCCTTGTAATCTCCGATGATGCTTGTTATGCTACACTCAGTCTGCTGTTTGGTCACACGTAGCCGTTCGCAAAGTCTCACCCTTCTTCAGGGCGAGGTTGCTCACAGAGCACGCTTTGTAGCGCAAGGAGAGGGTATCCGGGGTCTTGGGAGTGCTGACCCGCTAAACCACACGGAACCCCGAACCCCTCTTCCGCACCATGCCGATCTTTTTGAGGTCGTTAAGAAGCCTTTTCACGAATTCGGGTGTTAAATCCAGCACAATCGACCACCCTTCCTCGGCGTCCCCCATGGTGCTGCTCCCGAACGCCTCCACAATCTCTTCCAGTGCCAGCGTCCCGCGTTCCTCGAGAATTTCCATGGTCCTCACGACGACGACCTGCTTCAGGGAGACGGCTTCCCGGAACGATGCATACACATCTTCATCAATCCCCAGATCATCGATGATGTCGTCGACGTCACCGAGATCCATCTCGACGACAACCTCAGGGCCAAACTCCAGACGGAGCTCAGGCACCGTGATGACGGTCATCTCCGTCAGGACGCCGTACTCTTTGAGGGACTCTGGATCGATATCCTCGATGACGATGGCCGGGAGAGAGATGACGACATCCTCAGGCTCCATATGCTTCTGCACGATCACCTCCTCTCCCTCGGCGTTGATCAGACCATTCTCATTCAGAGCGATGAATGCCATGTACCTATATAGCATAGAGCTCTCGATATCGAATAGCAGATCTTCCGACATCTCCCCTTCCAAGGCAGTTTCGGCGGGCAGCGACATCCATTCTTTGATATCGATCAGAGAGAGAGTATCTCCGGGCTGATGTTTCTCCATGAAGTCAGTAATAATTTCAGTAACACGATCTACCACATCGAGGTAAGAGTCATACAAATCTCCGGATTCGGTATCCTCATCCTCGTCGATCTCGTCGGTGAAATCTTCATCGGTGAAATCTTCATCGGTGAAATCTTCGTCGGTGAACCCCTCGATTCGCTCGATTTCATCTTCGAGTAGCGTTCTAATGTCCTTGATCGCTCCTTTTGCAGAAACCAGACTCTCCAGGGCAATAGTCTGTGTGGTGCGTACCTGTATATCCGCCTCCTTGAAGGCGCGCGTGACCTCCGGGAGATCGAACTGGCCGCAGATGATGAGTGTCTCCTCAAGTACCATACAATTTCCACATCTGGTTGGATGCACCTGCTCATAAGGTCGCCGGTATGGGGATGCGGGAGAGGTCTTCTCTC
>JAAZOW010000180.1 GCA_012797575.1 Methanomicrobiales archaeon
ATATCTCTGAAGAGGATGCAAAATGATCCTGGCGAGATGCACGCTCTGTAAAGGAAGCAATCTCTCAACCAGAGCACCGGGTGGTGGTGTTCCCAATCTTTTGTAAACGCCTGCTCATCGGCGGTGAGGATACCGATGTCGGAAAGACGATCACCTTCTTTGTTGACGGGATATCGGCCGGAATCGCGGTCTACACCTCCGGAACCGCCACAAGCCTCGACCTCGCGGTGACGAAGGGTGGCACTACCTCCGGCGGCACCTCTCCCGGCCTCGTCACAACCCCGGCGCCGGCGATAGGGTATACCAGGAGTGCCACCCTCCAGACCGATACCGCCGGCACGGTACAGTCTGCGGTTGTCATCTCCGCCGCAGAGGGCGATACCAGCCTCACCATCGGCCAGGGCGTCCAGGCGCTGGACCACTCCAGGGCCCTCCTTGGAGCGGTGAGCGTTGAGAGCATCCCCCCTGCCGACCTCCCGGGCACTCCTGAGCCGGTCGGTCGGGCGGTCCGGTGCGGTCCCGACGGTGCGCCCTTCGATCCGGCGATCCGGATCTCGTTTGTGCTCGCGCCGGAGGAGTGGGAACGCTCCGGTGCGGGGCAGTTTGTCGTCCGGTGGTACAACAGCGTTTCCGACGCCTGGGAATCCCTCCCGACGACGGTCCATCCGGAGACCCGTACCGTCACAGCGACAGTATCGCACTTCACCCTGGTGGCGGTCTTTGCCGTGCTGGCCGAGGAAGCCCCCACGGCGACTGCTCCCCTCACAGATCCCACCCTGACGTTCGGGCCTGTGGCCTCAGCGACCGCCGTACAGCGTGCCAGATCGTCGTTTCCGTGGCTTGCCGGGCTTGTGGCCCTGGCCGGGATGATCCTCTTCGTGCGGAAGGGCTGACGACCCTCCCCGCCCCGGATACGTATGCCGTGAACTCGTCGTTGAACCCCTCAAAAAGGGGCTCTTCCACGAGAACAGCCTCACACTCGTAGAGGGCGTCCTCCAGGCGGAAGTCTCTTCACACTCCAGTACATCAATCCCCGCCTCCCCCCCAAGGGCCCAAACCGGCGCCTTTATGCCTCCTCGCAAAGATAACACCCACTACCGAAAGGCGATCAGATGGTCAGGTTCCTGCATACGGCCGATTGGCAGATCGGCATGAAAGCGACCCACACCGGGGAGAAAGCAAAAATTGTCCGGCAGAAGAGATTCGAGACAGCTAGCCGTATCGCCGAACTCGCGGAAGAGAAGGACGTCGACTTCGTGATCCTCGCCGGGGACACATTCGAAGACCACAACGTGGGTGACGTCGCCGTGAAGCGGACGGTCGATATCCTCAACCGACTCGATCCCATCCCGGTCTACATCCTGCCGGGCAACCACGACCCCATGGTCTCGGGCGGCGTCTGGGATAGAGCCAGCTGGAAACGGATCGGGTCGCATGTCACCCTGCTCCGGGAGCAGCGGGAATACCTTCACGGTGACGATATCGCCCTCTACGCATGCCCCCTCGCCCAGAAACAGAGCACCCGTGACCCCACCGCCTGGATCCCGGACCGTGAGGACGACGACCGGATCCGTATCGGCATCGCTCACGGATCCCTGGAGATCTGGCCCGCCCTCAACTTTCCCATACCCATGGACCGCCCGGAGCAGAGCGGGCTTGACTATCTCGCGCTCGGGGATTGGCATGGCCATCTGGTCTCTGGGCGATCAGCATACTCAGGCACGATGGAGCCCACCAACTTCAGCGAAAACGACCCTGGCAACGTACTCATCGTCGAGATCGATGAAGCCCGTGCCGAACCCCGGATCGAGGCCATCTCTGTCAACCTCCTCGACTGGGTTGAACTTGAACCGGAGATCACGACGACAGATGATGTCGAGATACTCAATAGAACCATACAAGACCTGGGATCGCTTGCGTCAGTTCTCCTCAGAATCTCACCAGATCTCAGAGGCTGCACCGACGATAGAGTTCTAAAGCACCTTGAGACGCTCCGGGACGAGATCAGGGAAAGCGCCCTCTTCCTGGATTGGACCGACCCCGTTCACCAACCCGTCGACGGAGCAGACCAGATCCCCGACGGCATACTCTATGAGATAGACGACACCCTCGCCACCATCCTTGAAGGCCGCATCCCCGAGGGGCCCGGGCACCGGTTCGCAGACCGGGATCCTGAGGTTGTCCGGGCAGCGCGGCTACTTCTCCACCGCATCGCCGGGGGGCGGTTGACATGATCATCGAAGAGATCACGATCCGGAACTGGCGCAGATATCGCGAACCACACACCTTCCGGTTCGATGAGAGATTCAACCTCCTCGTCGGCCGCAACGAGGCCGGGAAATCGACCCTGTTCGAGGCCTTCACCCGGGTGCTCTTCGACCGGCACAGTTCACGGGCCGAAGAGATCCGGCAGATTCAACCACTGGGTAGCTCGCTCGGCCCGGAGGCGACGATCGTTTTTTCGGCAAACGGCACCAGGTACAAGATCCAGAAACGCTTCCTCCAGATGCCTCTAGCCGAACTCTCCACCTGGCGGAGGGATCGATGGGAACTCGATCACGAAGGAGATCTGGCAGACAACAAGGTTCGGGAGATACTCCGGGGAGAAAAGCCCGGGAGGTCGTCACAACCTGAACACCGGGGACTCTGCCAGGCGCTCTGGTATCTCCAGAGCGACGACCCTCTTCCCGAGAAAATATGGGCAGATGGGGTGAATGAAGGACTTTCAGGTATCGTCTCACTGGTTGCCAAGTCCCCGGAAGAGGATCGGATACTCAAGGGGATTGAGGACGAATATGCGGTATTCTATACCCCGACAGGGAAGGTGAAGGCAGGAAGCCCGCTTGACCAGCTCCAGAAGACGATCCCGGAGATTGAGAGAGAGCTGCAGGCACTCTATGAGCGCGACAGGGATGTGGGGGAACTCCGTCTGGAACTGGAAAGTTTTGCTGAGGAGCAACGGCTAAAAGAAGCGGCCCTCAAAGCTGCCCGCGCTGAGGTTGCTGACCTCAAGAGACGATGCGATGAAGGCGCCGCCATCGAGGATGCGAAGAACCAGAAAGAAAAGGATGTGCAACAGACTGAAACAGCCAGAAAGAAAGTCGCAGACGATCGCAGCGCGATAGACCGGCGTAGAAAGAAGATCGATGATATGGTCCGGTATATCGATGATGCGCAGCGTGAGGCGGACGATCTTCAGGCTGAAGTGCGCGTGGAGCTGAGGGCTGCTGAGAGATATCACGACACCTGGAAGAATACCCACGAACCCATACTGCGGCAGGTGGAGACGGAACTCGATACCCTTCAGGCGGTAGAGCGGATCCGGCGGTTTGAAGAGCAGGCGGTGGGCATCCAGGAAAGGATCGACCATATCAGGGCCACCGAGGAGGAACTCCGGAACCTGGAGCACACCCTCGCAACAACGCCTCTGCCGACGAAGAAAGACCTCAAGGCATACCAGAAGAAGAAACTGGAACTGGCTAGCCTCCAGGGTCAGATCGAGCAGGCCGCTATCCGCATCGGGTTCAATCTCCAGGATACACCGATCACCGCAGATCCGGCCACGGAGTATCTCGCTGAGGACGAAGAGTACCTCGTTCTCGGGCCGACAACGTTCACGATCGGCGGCCTTGGAACAGTCCGCGTGCGGGGCGGCGGGTCATCGCTTGAAGATCTGCAGACGAAGACACAATCCCTCTCCGCTGATGTTACGTCGCTCTCTGAGCGGTTCGGTGTTACGGAGGAGCAAGAGCTCTATGACCTCCAGCAACGGCGCCAGGAACTTGAACTCGGGATCAGGCAGCTCAGAGCGACCCTCAAAGACCTCACTTCTGAACGAGAACCAGAACAGCTCCAGACGGAGTTCAACCGGCTCCAGCAGAAGATTACAACCGAGAGATCCGGGATCGGCGAAGTCCCTCCCGGACTGCACGATCTCCCGGGCGATGCCCTCAGGGAGAAGTCTGAGACCCTCAGCAAGAAGAAGCGAGAACTTGCCGGAGCGGTTGCCCATGAGCAGGAGAAGGAGGCCGGGGCTCGAGCTGCCCATGAAGAGAGATCCCGGAATGCCCAGGAAGTATCCAACCGTCTGAGCGGACTCCGTGCGCAGGTGAAAACACTTGAACGAGAGAACGCCGAGGTATTGCAATCCTACGGCACCTACGAGAACCTGCAGGATGAGCTCGCAAAAGAGACTGCAGCACTCGATCGGGCAAGGGAGGATCTTGTAGCGCTCCTCACCGAGTACAGGATACGGGTTGAAGAGCCGAAGGCGCAGTACGAAGCGGCCCGGGAGGCTCTCAAAGGCCTTGAAGAGCAGATGCAGTCTGTCCGGGAGAAGATCATAGCACGAGAGGCCCGGATCGAGGAGGCTGTCTCCGAAGACTTCTACTCCAGGACCGGGGATCTGGAAGCATCGCTCGAGATCGCGAAGCGTAAACTCGATCAGGCCACCCGGCAGGCTGAAGCCGGGAAGCTCCTGCATGATATGGCGCAGGCATTCAAGAAAGACCAATCCACAGTGCTCTCCGGTCCGGTGGCTGATCTCGTGAACCGCTGGCTTGCGACACTCACCAGCGGCTCATATGACTCGGTCCGGATGAACGAGTCCCTCCTCCCCATCGAGGTTTCAAACCCCCGGTACGATGAGGCACTACCCCTGAAATGCCTGAGTTACGGGACCCATGAACAGGTCATCGTCCTCCTGCGCCTCGCGATAGGCGTTCTCCTGAGCAGAGACGAACGTAACCTCGTCATCATCGACGACCGGTTGGTGAACGCCGACCCCCTCCGGATGCGACGCCTCTGCCAGATCCTTGAGGAGGTCTCGGCAGATCACTGTCAGGTCGTCGTCGCTACCTGTAACGATACACCGTATGCCGGAATCGAGGGGGAGATAATCGGGATACCAGGAGATGGAGCAGATAGATGACGGTTGCACAAACTCCATTACTCTGATCTCGGTGCGAACGCCTTACGTACCTCATCTCCTGTCCGCCGATGATGCCGCTCGCGAAGATCATCAACGATGATGAGATCGAGATCGCTCCTCACATAGAGGTCGCCGTGGGCAGACGATCCAGGGAATGCGAGTGGAAATGCGCCACTTCACCCGGATCTCCTGAGCGAGACCCCGAACCTGCTCGATCACAACCTGCACAAGCGATATCAGCCAGCCCCCTTCGGACCTCATGATTTTTCGATTCGGGTAACAGATTGATCGCAAATATTAGGTAGTCTTGGTGAACTACCCCGTCCGCGAGCGCGGGGTAGTTCACAGAGAAAAAATTTCCTTTTACTAAAGGATCACCGTTCATCTAAACATCACATCCGCTCAAGCGTGAACACAAACGCCGCCCCCTCCCCTCCCCGGCCGGGCACCCGATCCTCCATCCAGATCCGCCCACCGTAACGCTCCACGAGGATCTGCACAAGATACAGCCCGAGCCCCTCGCCGACTCCCCGCTTCTTCATCTCATACTGATGGAATATCTCGTACTTCGCATCGTCCGGAACGCCCGGCCCCGTATCCTCGATCCGCACCAGCACCTCACCGTCCTGCTCCTCCACCCGGACCGTGACCTCGACGCCGGGGCCGCCGTGCTTCACGGCGTTGCCGATGAGGTTGTTGAAGATCACTGAGAGGAGGTCGTCAGCCCTGACCCGGCGGCGAGCCCCGGCATCATAGTGGATGGTGCACATGGGGTAATCCCCGATCACCCCCCGGATCGTTGCATCGAGATCCATCGGCTTGAGTTCGGGAGAGGCTTGATGGATCCGGCGGATGGTGGAGACCGTCCCGAGGATCTCGATGCTTTTGTCGATGCTCTGCCGGAGTCTCTTCAGGTACTGGGCAGCCTTCCCCTCCAGCATATCAGCAAGCAGTTCCGCATAGAGGTTCGAGACGTTCTCGGTATTCCTCATATCGTGGGTGAGAATATCGAGGTAGAGGTTTGCCTCCCGGTTCGCGGCCTCGAGGTCGCGCTGAAGCCGGATGAGGTCTTCGGCGTGGCGAGCGAGGACTTCCTCGGCTTGTTTGCGCTCGGTGAT
>JAAZOW010000100.1 GCA_012797575.1 Methanomicrobiales archaeon
GCCGTAATGCCAAGTACTCGTTTTTGTGTTTGTCGGTTCATGATTCTATTCCGCTGCCTGGTTTCTGCCTGAAGAGAGAGCTACGATCGCATCTCTTCGGGATGTTCTCCATTATTTCATCGGCACCTCCATAAAAGATACTTTTGGAGGTAAAATAGATGGGGTTTGGGGGGTTCACGCCCGCGCTTTCTCGTAGAACGAGAGATCGAAGAGGTCGTCCTCCGTGAGAGGCTTTTTGATGTAGCCGAGATCGTACTGGAGATCTGTGTACTCGATCGCAGATGGTATGATGATCTGTGGATCGGCGGTCCAGGTGCCATCCCAGATCACAAAGGATGTCTTCACAGTATCGAGGTTCTGCCCCGTCTTTGCGGAGTAGAGCTCTGCAGCCTCATCCTGGTGCTCGAAGTTGTACTCCGTCGCCTTGATGTGAGTCCGAACGATCTGCTCGACGATCTCAGGGTGCTCGCGGATCAGGGTGCCGCTCGCAACCAGAACACAGCAGGCGTGATCCTTCATCATCTCGCCCGACTGCGCGATGGTCCTTCCCGTGCCCTCTGCTATGATGATCGCCGGGTAGGGATCGGGCAGGAATACACCGTCGACCTGACCGGCAGCGATGGCGGTCGTGGCCGCACCGGGGTCCATGGGCTTGATGGTGACCGTCGCGGGATCGACGCCGTTCTTCTCAAGCCAGGTCCGGAGGATGGTATCCTGGATCGATCCTGGAGGGTAGGTGGCGATCGTCAGGCCTTCGAGGTCCTGCGGCCCCTCGTACGCGATATTGGTCCTGAGCATGAGGTCGGATCCTTGCGTCTGCACCGAAGCAACGATCTTTGCATCAAGACCGCTTGCGAGAGCGGATACAAACGGTGCCGCGCCGACGTAGGCTATATCGAGATCTCCGGCTAGCATCGCCTGCATCTCAGGCGGACCGGTACCGAACTGGTAGTCGGTCACCTTCGTTATGCCAAGGGGCGCGAGGTCTTCCTGCCACCATCCCTTCTCCATCGCGGTGAAGTGGGCGATCTGGTGAGTGCTCGGCTGGTAGCCGATCCGCAGATGTGTCATCTCGTCGGTCTCGGTGCACCCGGCGACGAGAGCAAACGCCGCGACCAGGGCCACGGCCAGTAGCGTTACGGTAATTGGTCTCATGGGCATCTTCGTCCAGCAGTAGGTTTTACGCTATCGCTATATAGTATTGCCGAAGATCCTGCTGTTCGTTACCTTGTAATAACAATTTTTGGGTATATATTCATCTTATATGGTTAAGGGGGGGCAGGGATCTATCAAACTCCATACGCCGCTCCCTCCTCGAGTGCATGCAGGCGCAGATACCCGAATGGGATCTCATCTCAGATTGACCAGGTACTTTGTAGGGCACTGCCGATGCATTCGAGAAAAAGTGGGGAGGGTGTGGGGGTTCACGCCCGCGCTTTCTCATAGAACGAGAGATCGAAGAGGTCGTCCTCTGTGAGGGGTTTTTTGATGTAACTAAGCTTATACTGGAGCTCAGTATACTCGACCACCGATCTCGTGATGACCTGTGGATCGGCGGTCCATGTGCCGTCCCAGTCCCGGAATGACGCTTTCACGATCTCAACGTTCTGCCCGGTCTTCTGTGCGTATATAGACGCGGCCTCATCTTGATGATCGAAGTTGTACTCCGTCGCCTTGATGTGAGTCCGGACGATCTGTTCGACGATCTTGGGGTGCTCGCGGATCAGGGTGCCGCTCGCAACCAGAACACAGCAGGCATGATCCTTCATCATCTCGCCCGACTGCGCGATGGTCCTCCCGTTCCCCTCGGCCGCGATGATGGCTGGCGAGGGATGGGGTAGGAAAACACCGTCGACCTGGCCTGCAGCGATGGCGGTTGTGGCTGCGCCGGGGTCCATGGGGACGATGGTGACCGTCGCGGGATCGACACCGTTCTCGTCAAGCCAGGTCCGGAGGATGGTATCCTGGATCGTCCCCGGAGGGAATGTGGCGATCTTCTTGCCCACGAGGTCTTTCGGGCTCTCGTACGGGATGGAATCCCTGAGCATGAGGTCGGATCCTTGCGTCTGCACCGCGGCGACGATCTTTGCGTCGAGACCGCTTGCGAGGGCGGATATGAACGGAGCGGAACCGACGTAGGCTATATCGAGATCTCCGGCTAACATCGCCTGCATCTCAGGCGCGCCGGTGCCGAACTGGTAGTCGGTCACCTTCGTTATGCCAAGGGGCGCGAGGTCTTCCTGCCACCACCCCTTCTCCATCGCGGTGATGTGAGCGATCTGGTGGGTGCTCGGCTGGTAGCCGATCCGTAGATGTGTCATCTCGTCGGTCCCGGTGCACCCGGCGGTGAGTGCAAACACCGTGACCAGAGCCACGGCCAGTAACGTTGCAGTAATCGGTCGCATGAGTATCTTCGTCCAGCAGTAGATTTTACGCTATCGCTATATAATTATTGTCGAAAATCCTGTTGTTTGTTGCCTTATAATAATAATTTTTAGATGGTCATTCTCCTATATGGTTAATTTCTGACCACGTACGCTCCACACCCTCTCCCCGTTTGCGCACCCCCCCGTAGGGGCGATCCGGGGTGCGTGGCCTTAATCTCTCCTCCAGCCAAACGGTTACAGGCAGGACTGTTGATAGATATGTGTTCGGACCAGATTCGGCAGGGCCGCCTCTCCGGCGAGCGCTCGGCCAACCTCGAGCATTTTCTTGCATCGATGGATGCTGACCGCTGGATAGCAGAGGCGGATCTCCTCGTAGATATGGCGCACCTCCTCGGGCTTCGGCGACAGGGGATACTCGATGAGGCGCCGGCCCGCGCGCTTATGGCGGCGCTCCTCGACCTCCACGACCGCGGCTTCCCGGAGAAGGCGTTCGATGAGCGGTTCGAAGATATCCATGCCGGGAAGGAAGCCTGTCTCATCGAGCGGGTCGGCGAGGATATCGGCGGTCGCCTCCATATGGGCAGATCGCGAAACGATGAGGTCGCGACATGCGTGAGGATACGCCTGAAGCAGGAGATCATCGTCCTGGCAAGAGCACTCGTCGACCTGCGAAGGACCCTGCTCGATCTCGCCGCCGGACATACGGATACGGTGATGCCGGGCTTTACCCACCTGCAGCATGCCCAGCCGACGACGCTCGCCCACTACCTCCTCGCCTATGAGCAGGCCTTCTCCCGGGATACCGCCCGGCTCAGGGAAGCCTACGCCCGGGTGGACGTATCCCCTCTCGGCTCGGCGGCGTTTGCCTCGACGGGCTTTCCTCTCGATCGTGACTACACCGCGCGACTCCTTGGCTTCTCCCGCCCGGCGGCAAACAGCATGGATGCAGTCGCCGCCCGGGACTTCGCGCTCGAGATCCTCGGAGATCTCACCGTCTGCATGACGACGGTGAGCCGTCTCTGTGAGGAGTTGATCCTCTGGAGCACCTCGTTTGTCGGGTTCGTCCACATCAACGATGCCTACTGCTCCTCCTCCTCGATCATGCCCCAGAAGAAGAACCCCGACGTCGCCGAGATCATGCGGGCAAAGGCCGGGACGGTCGCAGGAGCCCTCATTGCAGCGATGACCATAACAAAAGGTCTCCCCATGAGCTACAACCGCGACCTCCAGGAGCTGACCCCACATCTCTGGCGGGGGGTGGTGGCTACCAGAGAGAGCATCCCGCTCCTCGCCGGTATGATCGGGACCGCGACATTCGATGCCGGGCGGATGGCCGCTGAGGCGGGTAAGGGGTTTTCAACCGCCACAGAACTTGCTGATACCCTCACCCGGGACTACGGGCTTGCGTTTCGCACTGCGCATAGGATCGTCGGACGAGCGGTCAGATATGGTTCGCTTGACCTTGCCACCCTCGAGGCCGCGGCACGGGAGGCGGCCGGTCTTTCGATCGTGGATCTGGGTGTGACGGAGGATCGGATCGATGCGGTCCTTGACCCGCGCAATGCCGTCGCGGTTCGGACGGTCCCCGGCGGCCCGGCCCCCTCTGCGGTCGCGGTGCAGCTTGCAGAAGGGAGGGATCTCCTCGCCCGGGACGCGGCATGGGTGGAGGCGGTGGAGGCGGCGCTCTTGCGCGCGTTTGAAGACCTTATATCTGAATCACGGAGGATGATAGCATGACTGAGACATTCAAGACCGGGGATCTGGTGCGCTACACGAACGGCGGCGCCACCCTCACCGGCACCTATATCGCCGAACGGGACGAGATGGCCGTCATCAGACTCAACAGCGGCTACAACATCGGGGTATCTGCGGAAAAGATCGAGCGGTTCGGGCGTGCAGCCCCGCAACCTCCAGCAGGAGCGGGGGTCGTCATCCAGAACCCTGACCTTCCCGGGATCTCGATCATATCCACCGGCGGGACGATAGCAAGCAGGGTGGACTATCGGACCGGTGGGGTGACAAGCCAGATCTCGACGAGCGATATCCTCCGGA
>JAAZOW010000203.1 GCA_012797575.1 Methanomicrobiales archaeon
GATAGACGGAGAGATAGAGAGCGCGGGCATCGTCGGTGATAAACCGGAACGTCGCTCTGTGAGTCAGGGGGCTACCTCCAGAGTGTAGTGCCTCCGTTGCGCCCCATCAAATACAATCTGGCGCCCGGGGATAGACTCATCGGCAAACGTAGCACCAACATGGTCCCGGAGAACCTCATAGGACGGGCGATCCGATATTCGCAACCCACGGGTGAGATCTCCCGTCCGCTCCTCGACAGCAAATGAACGCAGGGTGATGCTCGCCGCAGGCTCAGGCTCAGCATCAGAAAACACTAAAATGCGGAGATACGACCCCGACCTGGAGACGACAAGAACAGATCGATCACGGGAGAGGAGATCTCCCATGCCCGCCTTGCCGCGGGTGACGTACCGCCCACCGATCGCAAACGCCAGGTCCCGCGCCAGAGATCGCACCTCTGGGAGCGGGTTTCTCGACGTCGTGACGACCGTCATCGAGCCTTCAAATTCCTTATCCCGGCTCCACGTTCTTTGAAGAGGATACGATGCCCACAGTAAGGACAGCGTATATTGACATCGATCTCCACTTTCTGTTTGCAGCGAGCGCACCTGTAGACAGCCACGACCGATTAGCCCTCCCTCTTCTGCAACGAGCGCTCGATACTCCTTGATGCGATGCGCATCGCCGGGGTCTCTGGGACGTACGTGCCGCCCGCGAACTTAAACCCGCACTTGCGGCACACCCAGATGCCAGTTCCCTCACGCCGGACCGATACCTGATCACAACGGGGGCAGGCATGACGCGCACGAGAGACCTTCTCCATCTGGTTTATTCTCTTCCGGATAAACCGACCATACCTTGGGCCGAAACGTCCGGCACTTCCAACCACCCGTCCCTTAGCCCTCTGTCTGCGACTTGCCATTTCGCTTGACCTCCTATATATCCTCTACACTTTGTGTTATCGTCTATTATAGTTATTCACGACTTGCGCCCGAGAATCCTGGTCTCCGCATCTCCCTTCGAGATCTTGTTCACCAGGTTGTAGAACTCCTCCTGGATGCCTGCCGGGATCCTGGCAACAGCGATCCAGGAACCATCCTTCTGCCACTCGTTCTGCTCAAGCGTCACCGCAGCCTGGAGCTCCCCGTATGCCCGGGGAGCGTATTCGGCCGGAATCTTCACGGCGATGCGTATCTCCTCAAATCGGATGGGGAGGAGAGGACGGAGGGCTTTGACCGTCTCTTTGACCTGCTCCTCAACAGACTTGAAAGGATCGATATTCACCCTTGCCTCTTCCATGGCAAGCTCAATTCGCTGC
The DNA here is from genome assembly GCA_012797575.1 of Methanomicrobiales archaeon. Lineage (GTDB taxonomy): Archaea > Halobacteriota > Methanomicrobia > Methanomicrobiales > Methanoculleaceae > Methanoculleus. The sequence continues at coordinate 1,299 of JAAZOW010000203.1, forward strand.
GGTGGATGAGGGAAACCGGACTGAGGATTGATGGCGTTCCTTGATATGAACGTGATGACCTGGTTCCGCTTCTCTGCTATACGCTGGCGACGCTGGTCGGCGGTGAGCTGAATCTCACCCTTCTTGATGATCTGAAGCGCGGCCACTTCGAACTCAGTTGTCCCGAAGACCTTCTGGAGGGGTTCATCGGGGGCCCGTTCACCATGTGCGGCATTTGAGAAGATGTAATCAGCTGCGACTACGTCCTCCAGATCAACATCTTCCCCCTGCCGGATCCGCACGGCCTGGTCGGGATCGACGAGCACCTCGAACCTCTCACCGTGACTCTCAAGTCGCGCTACGACTGCCTGATCCAGGGGTATCATGACACCACTTGCTCACTCTTCATACTGGTCGATATAGACCTTCACTTCATCCTTCTCAAGTTTCCGGAACTCTCCGTCTTTGATGGCGACGACAGCGATCTCGATGGCGCTCACATCCAGCTTGCCCTCCGTAGCAGCATGGAGTGCCCTGATACCGAGGTTTATGGCACCGGTAAAGTCTGTCTCCTCCTGGTAGTCCTCCTCAAAGACCTTCACAACAGCAGGTCGGCCGGTGCCGATCCCTGTTGCCTTGTACTCGAGCAACGTGCCGCTCGGGTCGGTCTCGAACAACCGTGCCTCTCCATCACTGACTCCTGCGATCAAAAGAGCTGTCCCGTACGGGCGTGCACCGCCAAACTGGGTGTAGGTCTGCATGTGGTCGCAGAGTTTCTTGGCCAGAGTCTCGACGTTGATCGGTTCATTGTAGGAGACTCGGTTGATCTGTGCCTCGACCCGTGCTCTATCTACAAGAGCCCGCGCATCTCCGACGAGGCCAGAGGATGCCACGCCGATATGCGTATCAATCTTGAAGACCTTCTCGATCGATACCGGTTCAAGGAGACGAGATGTCACACGTTTATCGACGATCAGCACGACACCCTCGCTACACTTGAGGCCGACGGCCGTTGTACCCCGCTTCACCGCCTCTCTGGCGTACTCAACCTGGTAGAGCCTACCATCCGGGCTGAATACGGTGATCGCCCGGTCATAACCCATCTGATATTGTGGTTGCATTATCGTTCCTCCAAATCGGTTTCAGTGAAAAACAATGACTTCTGATGCATAATACCTTTCTCAACCAAATCAACCTTTTGACGAGGATAGCGGTGCACCATGAATTGGTGCCCCTCGATCGTCACCTCCCCGGCCTCGGGAAGAGGCTGGATTGGCCGCATCCGGCGACGCAGTGCACGGATCGTCCCGGAAGTGGCGACCGTCCTGAGCGCGACCCGCTCATCAGCAACCGTGGTGATCGTCGTGAGAGCGGTGGCAATATCCTTCTCCGTCCCCCGCCGGCATCGGACCACGGCATACCCCCCACCGCAGAAGACCACAGCGGGTTGTGCAAGGCCAGCGGCCACATCACCCCAGAGGGAGGTCACGGCCTCGGCGACCGCGAAGTATACCTCTCTTTGATCGGGAGCTACCCCGTAGGGATGGATCTGCACCAGGATATAGCGTTGTTTCATCCGCATCGCCGGAGGCCTCGATCTCACCCGACCACCCTCACCGGACGCTCGGGCTCAATGATCCGCCCTACGGATGAGAACGCCTCACGCACCTCTGTTCCCGTCATGCCGAAGAGCGCGCAGAGGCTCTGGGCCTCGCGAACCGATCGCTGCTCAAGAATCGAGCGTGCTCCCGATGATATCGTCAGTGGAAAGTCGTACCGCCTCTTCAATGTCAGGAGGTCTGCGTACTGTTGCAGCGCCCTCTGGCGCCTTATCCCGCGGTACTGGATGATGGGGAGTAGCGAGATATCCACCGCCGTCCCCCGCTCAGCTGCCGACCGGGCAGCGACATGGTCAAAGGCGTTCTTCCGAGCAGCATGGATGTTTCTGATAACATGCACCTCTCTGATCGAGACGGCAGCGCGATTGAAGGGAATATCACCGGCGTTGACGAAGATCACGTCGGCGTTGCGGGCGGCTGGCTTGCGCACCTGCCTGATGATCTCCTTCTGAGATGGAGCACTGATCACGATGCCCCGGAGGACCTCGATCTCACAGGATTGAGATCCCTCCCCCCCTATGGTGACGATGCTGTCAAATCCAAGTTCTGCCGCCTCGAGCGCCATCCGCGCCAGCGTCGAATCACCGGCAGGATAGGGGCACACATTGGCGTCGGTAGCCATCATGGCGAGTGAACCGTGTACAAAAAAAAGGGTTTATTTGCCGCGGTTTGCATGGGAACGTATGCTCGGACGGGTCTTCTCGGTTCCACGCCCACGCTTCCGCATGCCGCGCCCCTTCATGCCGGCGGATGTCTTGCCACGCTCTGCCCGGCCCCGGTGGGCAGGATCAGTCAGCCAGGCGAGGTTTCTGTCGCTCTGGATCGAAGGATGATGACCATCGACCAGGATCACCTCAAACCACTTGTAGCGCCCATCCTCACCGACCCAGTAGGAGTTTAGGACCTCCATGTTCGGGAACTTGCGGGAGGCGCGCTCCTCGGCGATACGCTGCAGACTCTTTGCCGGCGTCATCCGGCGCATACCCATGCGCGCGGTCCTGCGCCCACGAACATACCGGGGTTTACTCCGACCGCCACGGCGGACCCGGATACGTGCAACGATGATCCCCTGTTTAGCCTTGTAACCAAGCGACCGTGCTCGATCGATCCGGGTCGGGCGCTCGATGCGCACAACGCTCCCCTCGCGCCGCCATACCTGGAGACGCTCCCAGAGAAGATCTTTCACCCCGGACTGATCCGGCCGTTTCCATGCCTCACGAACGTGGGCGTACATCGATTTTGTCATTCACAAATCACCTCAGGTTCAGCGTTTCCGCCACATTCCTTCAGGGACGTATCCCGTGATTCTTAACAGGTTGACGAGAGAACAGATAAAGGATCCCTTTCGGTCAGCCTGCCTGCAAGAGATCTGGCGGGTCGCCTTGCCCCAGACACCCCAGTGTGGAGTGCTCGCCCCCGGGCAGCCCTTCTTGCGCGCGCAACACGACCGCGCGGGAGGGTGGCGATACGCTCAATGCCGCACGGATGAAGACAGCTTCCCCGGGCAGGAAGGCACTCCTCTGCATCGCTCCCGGGAAGCTCCCGCCTCGTCAGCCTGGATCTTCATCTTGCAGATTCCGACGGAGCAGCCCTAAAATCTTTGCATCTCTCCGGATAGCGGCCAGACACAGACGAAGACGAAAACGTCTTATCAGACTCCTTTCCGCTTCTCTACGACGCGGATAGCATCGATCCTGGTGACGGGATACTGCCCGTCCTCATCCTTCTCGGCCGACTTTACCATATCCCAGACGGCGAGAAGCGCGACAGAGACGCCTGTGAGCGCTTCCATCTCGACGCCCGTCCTCCCGTAGGACTTCACATGGGCCACCGCCTCGATGTAGTCGTCACCCTCCTCGAAGTCAATGGTGATGGCCCCCAGCGGTATGGGATGGCACATAGGGATGATGCGGGGCGTATCCTTCACCGCGAGGGTGGCTGCCACCCGTGCGGTCGCGAGCACGTTGCCCTTGACCGCGGTCCCCTCCCTGATAGCCCGGAGCGTCTCATCTCGAAGATAGATCCTGCCGCTCGCAACCGCCTCCCGGGGCACCTCAGTCTTGGCCGATATATCCACCATCTGCGCGTGGTCGTTCTCGATATGGGTGAAGACCGGTCTCTCACCCGATTTCCCGGACCTGGTCATAGATATCGCGGGAGAACTTCTATCTCTCCGGGGATAAAAGGGGGCGCATTCGGGCCGGTTACCCCAACATTCCCCGGCCGAAGAGCTCCTGTGGGACAGAGTCCAGCATATCGGTGGCGAGCATACCGTATCCTCGCTCCTCTGCAGCCCGCATACCAGCCCTACCACTTACGTACGCTGCGATGCAGGCAGCCTCGAACGCCGGCAGATGGCAGAAGAGCGCCCCAGCCACACCCGCCAGGAGATCGCCTGTCCCTCCGGTGGTCATGGCGGGGGCCCCCGTCCGGTTGAACCTGACCCGCTCCCCATCGGATATGATGTCAACCGGGCCTTTCAGGAGGATCGTCCCCGTCGTCGCAGCGGCCCTGACATCCCGTGCGCGCGAAACGAGATCTGCTACGGCAGGTTCCATCCCAGTCATCCTGGCGAACTCGCCCGCGTGCGGGGTGTAGATAGTCTCCCCTGCCACCGGCAGGGGGCGGGCGAGGGCATCGGCATCAAAGATCGCCTTCTCCGCCGCTTCAGCGATGGCGGTGACGACATCATGGCTCTCCCTCCCAAGCCCCATGCCGCAGACGACGACATCAGCCCGCTCGGCGAGCCCGAGGATCACCTCGAGGTGATCCTTCGTGATCACGTCCCCTTCCAGGCGCTCATAGATCAGATCGGGCATAGGGATGTACGCCGGGGAGGCGACCCGCACGATATCGGCACCTGCGCGGAGCGCCCCCATGGCCGTGATGTATGGCGCCCCCTGGTAGGGGCCGCCACCGACCACCAGGACCTCGCCGCCGACCCCCTTGTGCGCCTCAGGTGCTCTGGTTGGGAGGAGGACCAGATCGCCAGGACCGGTGTAGACCTCAGCCTCAAGCGGGATGCCGATATCCACGACGTCCGCGCCTTCGATCTTCGGCCGATGGAACGACACGATCTTCGTGGCTCTGGCCCCCGGTGTGGGGACATCGACGGCGACGATCGGCGCGGGACTCTCGTTTGCCAGGGAGACCAGGGTTGCAAGCGGCTCCCGGGCTGCACCAGAAGCTCCGGTCCCGAGCATCGCATCGACGATGATATCGGCCGCACCAAAGAGATGTGAGAGCGGTCCAACATCGGTGGCGCATCTGACCCGATGGACGGCGACGGAGCAGTATCGGAGAAGCGACATCTGGGCGGTCGTCTCCGGGGTCATATGGCCGCAGTCAGGATAGATGAGATCGATTGCGTCGATCTGCTGGAGGTAGCGGGCCGCCACCATCCCATCGCCGCCGTTGTTCCCCCTCCCACAGAGGATGAGGACGCGGGAGGGATCGTATGACAGGACGGCATCTGCAAGCGCCCGCCCGGCGCTCTCCATCATCAGGAGTGATGAATGGCCAAGCGCAATGGCATTCTGTTCGATTGCCCGCATCCGTCCAGCGCCGATCACGCCGGTCTCAAGGAACTCTCGCATCATCCCGCCTGTTGTCATCTCTATCTTCGGGACCTATGGAATTATCCCAATAGATACCTTTCGAATAGGGTGAACGAGCGAGGCATTCACCGGGAAGCGCTCGAGAGCGCCTCTGCAGGCAAGGCCATATGAATCAACATGGCGCATGGGGGGGGGAGAACCCTCGATCCCCCACCATTGCCACCTGCTCCGCCAACCTCACATGGATTTATTGATGCGCGCAGCGCACTACTATGGAGATGGGGCTCAGACGCGATCTGCGGAAGGCGGCAGATATGATCCGTGAAACGGAGTCGGTGACGGTCATATCCCATATCGATGCCGATGGTATCAGCACCGAGGCGATCCTTGCCCAGGCGATCACCCGTGAGGAGATACCGGTCAATTCTGTCTTTCTCCGCCAGCTCGAGCCGATGGCGATGCGCCATATTCCGGAGGACGACTCTTTAAAACTCTTCGCCGACCTGGGGGCTGGCCAGCAGAGTCTCCTCGAGGGACACGGCCTATCCGCAGACGAAGTTCTGATCCTCGATCACCACGTCAGCCAACCCTGCGGCACGACCTACCCTCAGGTCAACTGTCTGGATCACGGCATCACCCGGATGAGCGCGGCCGGCGTCGCATACCTGGTCGCAAAGACGATCGACTCCACCAGTATCGACCTCGCCAAACTCGCGGTGATCGGGAACGTCGGGGATATGATGGCTCGCGAGAACTGCGGGCTGGTCGGCCCGGCACGCGAGATCGTCCAGGATGGCGTGGAGTACGGCAACATCATCGTCCGGGAACGAGACCTAAACTGCTACGGCATA
>JAAZOW010000011.1 GCA_012797575.1 Methanomicrobiales archaeon
ATCCTCTGCCTACAACATAATCCATATATCCTCAGCAGTTAATCAGACACTAGATGTAGCCGTTCACTGCGGCGTGGAGTAAATGGTAGTCGTAGACCTTGTGACCATAGAGATCATATTATTCTTTATCTGTTTGCTCCTCTCAGGCTTCTTCTCAAGTTCAGAAGTTGCCCTTATATCGATAACCCGGGCGAAAGTCCATGCGCTCCTCAGCCAGGGTCGGAAAGGAGCAGAAGCTCTCGATATCCTGAAACGATCGACCGACACCGTCCTGATCACCATCCTCATCGGGAACAACATCGCCAACATCGCTGCGGCATCGCTCGCGACCGCGATAGCCATCGGCATCTACGGCGACGTCGGTATCGGTATAGCAACCGGCGTCACCGTCATCCTGATGCTGATCTTCGGCGAGATCGGGCCGAAGATGTACGCCTCCCGGCATATCGAGGAGCTGGCACTCCGCGTCTCCCGACCCATCCTCTACTTCTCAAAAGCGATCTACCCCGTGCTCTGGATCTCCGACCACATCAAACAACAGTTCGCCTTCAGACCCGGGGTGGCTGAACAGGTCGTCACCGAAGAAGAGATCAAAGAGTGGATCGACGTCGGCGAGGAAGAGGGGACCATCGAGGAGCAAGAACGGGAGATGCTCTACTCGGTACTGCGTTTCGGTGATACAACGGTCCGCGAGGTGATGACACCCCGGGTCGATGTCATCATGATCGGGGATACCAGCACACTCGAGAACGCCCTCTCCATCTTCAACGAGACCGGTTTTTCCCGGATCCCGGTCTATCACGAACAGATTGACAACGTCATCGGACTCCTAAACGTCAAAGATATCTTCGCGGCTGCATTCCGCCAGCAGATGGACGTGACGATCAAGGAGTTGATGTATGAGCCCTGTTTCGTCCCGGAGAGCAAAAAGATCGACGAACTCTTAAAAGAGCTCCAGGTGAAGAAACAACACATGGCAGTCGTCCTCGATGAATACGGCTCGTTTGCTGGTATCGTGACGGTCGAGGATATGCTTGAGGAGCTGGTGGGCGAGATCATGGACGAGTTCGATGAAGAGGAACCCGAGGTGCAACAGATCGAGGAGGGGGTCTACCTGGTCGACGCGCGGGCATGGGTAGGACACCTCAACAAGAACCTGAACCTCGACCTCCCGCTGACGGACTCGTACGAGACTCTCGGCGGCCTGGTCATCGATCGACTGGGATACATCCCCCGCCGTGGCGAGGTGGCCAAGATCGAGGAGAGCAACATCGAGCTCATCGTGATGCAGATGCGGGGTCGGCGGATCGTCAAAGTGAAGATGATCACAACCGGCGAGGATGAACCGGGTGGATCCGGATGAGGAGATCAGGGAGAACGATATCGATGGATACAGAGATGCCTGTTCACAAAAAAAGAATTGCAGCACTGGCCTCAGGGCGAGGATCAAACTTCCAGGCGGTGATCGATGCCATCGCGGCCGGGGATATACCGGCCATCTGCACCGGTCTCATAACCGACAACCCCCAGGCGCACGCGATAGAGCGGGCCAGGGCTGTCGGAGTGCCGGTTACGGTCATCGACTATGCGAATTTCTCCACGAAGGCGGCTTACGAAGAGATGCTCCTCGCTGCGATGCGAAACTGCCGGGCAGACCTTTTTGTGCTCGCTGGCTACATGCGGATCCTCGGGCCCGCCATCGTGCACGAGTTCTCGGGTCGGATGATGAACATCCACCCTGCCCTACTCCCGGCATTCGCCGGTCTGAACGCACAGCAACAGGCGATCGAGTATGGGGTGAAGGTCGCGGGCTGCACCGTTCACATCGTGGATGAGGGGATGGATACCGGCCCCATCGTCATCCAGCGATGCGTGCCGGTCCTCCCGGATGATGACGAATCGAGCCTTGCCGACCGGATCCTTGCCGAAGAACATACGGCACTCCCGCTCGCAGTGAAGCTCTTCTGCGAAGATCGCCTGGAGATCACCGATCGGCGGGTACGGATCCGATGATCCGG
>JAAZOW010000287.1 GCA_012797575.1 Methanomicrobiales archaeon
CCCACGTAAGCCCTCCAGGATCTTCAGGATTCCCTGTAATATCGGAAATTCGCGTAAGCTGGATGGGATGACTATATAGATCACAATGAATAAAAGCCTCCAGGGAAGGTGACCCCGGCCGATGCACGAATGCGCCCATATATATGATAATATTCCCGTTCTCTCCGCCGTCCTCGATACACTCGACGAGGCGGTACTCGTCATTAACCCTGACGATCGGATAGCCTGCATCAACAGATGCCTTCAGCGCCTTTTTGGCATCAACCAGGGTACGCCCTGCGGGACTGATGCGGGTCTCGTCGTCCGTCGCGATCTGGCACCCAGGATCTCTGAAGAATCATGCAAAAAAGAGATCCTGACGTTCCTCTCCGGTCACCTCGAGGCGGCTGAGTTCTCGTGCACCCTGCGGCTGCCTGATGGTAGGGAAGAGCGAGTCTGCTGCTCGTGCCGGGCCGTGAGTGAAGGGCCACTCCTGGGAATGCGGATCATCTGTTTCCGCCCTGACCCACCGCGCCGACTCAAGGATTCCGGTATCGAGCGTGGAGCACTTGAACAGGGGCGGATGGAGGAGATCCTGCGAGAGAATGAGAACAAGTACCGATTCCTCGTCGAGAACCTCAACGAGGGTATCTGGATGGTCGATGTGTGGGGGACCACGGTCTTTGCCAACCAGAAGATGGCCGAGATCCTCGGCTACTCTGTCGAGGATATGATCGGGATGCCGGCTTTTGCGTTTGTTACCGAAGAGGATGGTGATACTATGCAACAATACCTGCAACGCCGGAAGCGGGGCATACGCGAGACCTTTGAGCTGGAGCTCTTCCACAAAAGCGGTGCCCGCATCCCCACGCTGGTTGCAGCTACTCCCATAACCGATGCCACAGGCACCTTCCAGGGTTCCCTCGCTGGAGTCCTGGATATCTCCTCCCAGAAGGATATGGAAGCGCAGCTCCGGGAGAACGAGGAGAAGTACCGCTCGATCGTCGAATCCTCAGCCGAGGCGATCCTGATCTACCGCGACGGCATCATCACATATATCAACGCCGCCGGCGCGAAGCTTCTTGGCGCCTCAGATCCTGGTGAGGTCATTGGGAGGGCTATCATCGATATCATCCATCCAAAAGCCCGGGACCAGGTCAAAAATCTCGTCACGAGGCATCTGCGGGAAGAGGAGACTCCGCTCATTGAGATACCGATCATCAGGCTCGATGGGACTACCGCCACCGTCGAGGGGCGGGGCACCCGGGCACGTTCTGCGGGAGGATCCGCCGTCCAGGTCGTCATGCGGGATATCACCCATCGAAAACGGGCGGAGAGGCGGCTTCAGGAGAGCAATCGGCGCCTCTTGTTGCTCAACAGGATCATAGGCACATCGGTTGCAGCGCGTTCCGCGGGAGAGTTGCTTGAGAGGGCGCTTGATCTGACGCTCACTCTCCTCGGCTACGATTGCGGCGCCGTCTACTACCCCGATGTCAGAGGGGATCGGGTAACCCCCTATTACCAGCGAAACATGCCGGAGATCTGCCTGGAGCAGATGGGAGACATATCAGAAACGCTCTGGATCGGCCACCCCTGTTACATCGAGCGGGGGCAAAGTCACGGCACCGATGCCCTCCTCCGGAGGTCCGGACTTGCTGCACTCGCAAGCATACCGCTCACTGCTGAGTCAGAGACCGTCGGGGTGCTTGCTGTTGGCAGCAGGGATCGAGGGTTCTTCTCTCCCGGCGAGCGCGGGCTCCTCGAGGCGATCGGCCGGGAGATCGGGGTTGGTATCCTGCGCTGGATACTCCACCACCAGCTTGAGGCGGCGAACCGGGAGGCGAACCTCTACCTGGATATACTCACCCACGATATCAAAAACGCCGATAACGTTGCGAACATCTACGCTGACATCCTCATCGCTGAGCTCAAGGGGGAGGTAGCCCTACACACCCAAAAGCTGAAGGATGCTATCAGAAAGAGTATTGAGATCACGACAAACGTCGCCACCATCCGGAGGATCCACGAGAGCCGAGTTGGGTTTACCTCCATCGATCTCCATACTGTGATCCTCGATGAGATCGCTCACTTCCCTGACCTCTGTATCCACTATGACGGGCAGTCTGTAGAGGTCATCGCTGACGACCTCCTGCCTGAGGTCTTCATGAACCTGATCGGTAACGTCGTGAAGCATGGCGGATCTGGTGTTGAGGTGATGGTGGTAGTCGAGGATCGGGATGCGGAGACCGTCATCGTCACCGTTGCAGATACGGGACCGGGCATCGAGGATGGTGCGAAAGAGACGATTTTTTTCCGATTCGAGCGAGAGAACGGTGTGAGGGGGAGCCAGGGACTTGGGCTCTCGATATGTCGGATGCTTATTGCGCGATACGGGGGCGAGATCTGGGTCGAGGACCGGGTGCCCGGGCACCCGGAGGAGGGCGCCGCATTCCGGTTCACCCTCAGGAAGGCCGGGTGAGGGATGGCATCCCCCATGCCAACCCTGGATGCGTGACTTCAGATCGCGCGCGATTCGCGGACTTCTGGCATTCTTCCATGCTACAGGCAGTGATCGTTACCTGCAGGGAGTCTGGGGAGGGGATCTCACCTCCCCGCAGGGCAATCCAGAGATCTTTGTGGTCTCGTATGAGGTGGAGTTTGGTTGCGTACATCCGCTCCCGGGATGAACGTGCTCTCATAATGAGCGCGCGCTCCTCGCCAGGGTCGCACCGACCCAGTCACTCATATATGGGCTCATGCCTTCTTGCGCCCGGGCGCCCAGGGAGTTCCTGCTCGAGGTGGGCGTTGAACCGGGCTTTTCGGCCTTTGATCTGGTACGGCAGGCGGTCCGCGGGATCGAGGGGCACTCCGGCATCAGGCCCGGCCTATACGGAGGGCATTTACGATGACCGCAAACGAAAGCCCCATATCCCCGAACGCCACCGCCATCCAGAGGGTGACCAGACCCACGACAGCGAGGGTAGCGATGCCGAGCTTCACCATGACCGCTGTGGCAACGTTCTGCTGCACGACCGAGATAGTCTTCTCCGATAGTGCCACAAGGTATGATACCCTGGATATGTCATCCTCCATAACGACAATATCAGACGCCTCGATCGCGATATCTGACCCGATGGCACCCATGGCGACTCCGACGTTTGCCCGGG
>JAAZOW010000344.1 GCA_012797575.1 Methanomicrobiales archaeon
AAACCGACAGGCATGGATGTGGTGCATGAGGAGTGAGATTTGCTCCTGACTGGGATACATCCGATACTTGTAGGCTCGAAGCATACAGGTATTACTTGTCCTTACAACGATACATTCTTTCAGATAACCCCCTGGGAATATGACGAAGGGGCGGAGCGCCCGTCCCCGATCTCGCGACCGGGGTCTTCCCGCTACGCCTCCTTCACCCCCGAAAGATAAAACATCAAAACTCGCTCAACCGCCCCTGACGGTGCCCGGTACCCGGCCACCTCCACAGCTTGAAGATATCGTTCAGCGATCCTGCACTCCGGCAAGGATCTCCGTGACTGCATGTTTGAGTTTAGGAAGCTCCTCTTCGACGATTGCCCAAACGGCCTCCAGATCCACACTCATATATTGGTGGATCAGAACATCCCGTAGACCGGCGACCCGGCGCCACGGTATGTCGGGACGCTTTTCCTTCAGAGATCCTGGGATCTGTTTCACAGCCTCCCCGATGATCTCAAAGTTTCGTACCACCGCATCCTGTGCCATAGGAGAGTTCATGAACCCATCCCGCCCATCCCGGGTATAGTCCTCAATCTTTTCTATTGATTCGGCGATGTGGATGAGGTAGAGCCGGCCGTCGCTCACAGTGGCACGGCCTCCCGGCAGACGCGATCTCTGATATACCAGTGCAGCCCTTTCTCGGTTACTACATCGACATCGCGGCCGAGCAGGTCCTTTAAGTCCTGAGCAAGGGCGATGTGATCCAGAAGGCTCCTTCCCGGTTCGAATTCAACGAGGAGATCGAGGTCGCTTGCCGGTGTTTCCTCACCCCGGGCGACCGATCCGAAGATCCTGACCGTTCGGGCGCCGTGTCTTACTGCGATCTCGAGGATCTCATCCTTCCTTTCGAGCAGTTCCGAGTGCAGACTCATTCTGACTCCTTCCTGTAGCGATCTTATAGAGCGGGAGATATAAGGGTTCGCCCGGAACCATATTGCAGTCTCCCCCCCCTCTATTTCTCCTATTGCCATCGTAAGCCCTGGCGAATCCGGCGAAGTTAATCACTTCCTAGCGTTTAGGAAGAGCCCGGTCGTCCTCCTCAATGATGAGTTCCGGCCGAGGTCGGGTGAATACTGACGAGATAGATCGGAGTCAGGGGTTAGGTGAGGATATGGGGTGAAGAGATCCCACTGTTGCAACGGAGCGTCGGCCACCTCAAATGCGGCAAGAAAGTTGCGCTCGCCCACCAAAGGGGCGTGAACCTCGGCTGGATCTTTGAAATGTGTGGTTATCGTCGGAGTTTCGACCTCTGGGTTCAGGGCCCACACAGAGAGATTTTTGAGGATGTGTCCGGAAAAATCAGTCGAACGTTGCAGCCATGGTAACCTCTCCGGTCATTTTTTTGGTTTTTCGTACACGAGGCTCGCGTGTAAGCATCCGGCACCGGCCGGTACGTGCAATGGCCGGTTCGTTGTGCAGCCAGGTTGGATAGATACTCGACAGGTCGATCAGATCTCTAAAACTGAGGTAAATATCACGAGATTAGCTCCGAAACAGTCCTCCGCATTCCCAGGAGAAGTACCGGATCAATCTCTCCTGAAAGCCAGCCCTAAATCGAGGAGAACCGGTGAGCCTGAGATTCCACCGACAATTCGAGAGCGAGCACAGAGACGTTAAGGGTAGGGGTGCTGATACCACGTGAAGCCGGAGATTTCCTGATCAGCTCCGCACACCCTGATCCTATGAGGCAACCGGTCGGAGCAATCTGGCAAAGGTCGGGCTTTCAGGGGTATACATTGCACGAGCGCCGCCGCCCCACTCCATGAATTTGCCTGCGCGCCCTTCCGTGAGGGGGGGATGGCGACCCGCACCAGAACCCGAAAAATTAGGCGGCGAGACCTGCTCCTTCTCCCACCAGATATGCACCGACCGCGAATGCCCCGGAACAACGTGCCCCGACCCCTCCGGAGCCGCCCGCTCAA
>JAAZOW010000217.1 GCA_012797575.1 Methanomicrobiales archaeon
CTGGATGCGGTGGAGGAAATCGGGGGTTATTCGCCCCGGGGTGCGGTGCGTGAGTTTTCATAGCCTTCTGACCCTGCGTGGGGCGCATCGGTAGTGCTCCATGAGACGTCTGGCCGTCTGAACATGCGCTCGGGGCGCGGTTTTCCATCGGGCGGGAGAGGGAGCATGTGAAAGATCTGAATTGTATGGGGGTGCGGGCGGCGTTCACCGTTTCCGGTGAACGCCCCTCTCCTGCCCGGATACCACATCCCTTCCCAGGGCGCCCCGCAGGTTTATGCCCCTTGCTGGCAAGGTTACCCCCCGATGCCACCTGCCACCGATATTGCGATCATCTTCCTCCTGATACTCGTAAACGGTTTCTTCTCGATGGCGGAGTTTGCGCTCATCTCTGCACGGAAAGTGCGCCTCCAGAGGAAAGCAGCCGGCGGTGATGGAGGGGCTGCGATCGCCCTTGAACTTGTGGAGAACCCGACACCGTTTCTCTCTATCATCCAGATCGGGATCACCGTCGTCGGAATCCTGATGGGGGCCTTCGGGGGGGCGACGGTCGCAAAGCCTCTTGCCGATGCACTCACCGATGTCCCCCTGCTCGCCCCCTACAGCGGCCCGCTCGCTGTTGCGATCGTCGTTGCCGCCATCACCTACCTGACGCTGGTGATCGGCGAGCTGGTGCCAAAGCGGATAGCTATGGGTAATGCCGAGCGATCCGCATCCCTGGTAGCCCGCCCGATGCAGTTCCTCTCCAGGATTGGCGCACCCATCATCTGGTTGCTGAGCGCCTCGACCGAGGTGGTGCTCACGGTGCTCGGGGTGCAGCAGCCATCGGGGCCCGAGATCACGGAGGAGGATATCAGGATCCTCATAGAGCAGGCCACCCGGGCGGGCATCTTCCGGGAAGCGGAACAGGATATGGTGGAGAGCGTCTTCCGCCTCGGTGATCGGAGGGTCAGCGCTCTGATAACCCCACGGCCCGATATTGTGGCTGTGGATGTGGAAGACCCCCTTGAAGAGACCTGGCAGAAGATGATCGAGTCCGAGCACGTATACTTCCCGGTCTACCGCGAACACCTGGATAATATGCTCGGCATCGTCTCGGTCCGCAACCTCTGGGCACGGATGATCGTGGGTGAATCGCCCGACCTTCTCGGCGCGATTGAGCCTCCTCTCTTCGTGCCCGAGAGTGTGCTTGCGCTGACTGTTCTCGAGGAGTTCAGGACGTCGGGTGCGCGGCTCGCTCTTGTCACCGACGAGTACGGGAGCATCCAGGGGCTGGTCACGGTGCACGATATCATGGAGGCGATCGTCGGCGACATACCGTCGGACGAGCACCCGCTCGGGACCATGGCCGTCCAGCGAGAGGATGGGTCGTGGCTCCTCGACGGGATGCTCTCGGTCGACGAGTTCCATGACCTCTTCGATGTGGGCACTCTGCCCGGCGAAGAGCGCGGGTACTACCAGACGCTGGGGGGGTTTGTGATGATGTACCTCGAGAGGACACCCGTGGCCGGGGACCGGTTCACCTGGGGAGGTCTCCGGTTCGAGGTGCTTGATATGGATGGTTACCGGGTCGATAAGGTGCTGGTCAGTCCGGTGCCCTCAGAGGAAGAGGAGGCGCTGTGAGGCGATGCCGGTAGCAGACCATCTCATCGTATTTTTGCGGGCCCTGATGCAGATCGCCCGCAAAGAGTTCGCCCCGGGCAGTGACCCCCTCCCGGTCGCCAAAACGGAGGTGTCTTCATGAGAGTTGCGGTGAAATGATGCCCGTGGCTCCGACTCCCCCTCCCGGACACTCTGGCGAAGGATCCGGGCTGACCGCTATCCGATCTCCATGAGCTGGACGGTGAACGTGAGATCCTCTCCCGCAAGACGGTGGTTTGCATCGATGGTGATCCCGTCGGGCGATATGCCGGTGACCGTTCCAACCAGCACCTGACCACCGGGCAGGGTCATCCCAACCTGTTGTCCGATGACCAGACTCTCCTCTCCAGAGATGCTATCCGGGTTGACGAGGAAGACGAGGTCCTCCCGGTGATGCCCGTATGCTTGATCGGCAGGGATATGGATGGTCTTTGTCTCTTCCACCTGCATCCCTACAACGCCCTCGTCAAACCCGGGGATCACCTCGCCAGCACCGACGGTGAACTCAAGCGGCCCACGCCCGGCGGAGCTATCGAAGACGGTTCCGTTTGCAAAGGTGCCGGTATAGTGGACCTTCACCGTATCTCCCAGCTCCACCTGTTCTACTACGCTGGTGCATCCGGCACAGCAGAGCACCAGGACCAGGACCAGGAACCCGTGCAGATACCTCATGGCAGGTCCCCACTCTCAAGCGCCTTCCCGAAGCACTCCGCCGCATCCGCGAACTTGCCTTGGCGGTCAAACGCCCTCCCCCTCAGGTACCAGGCCCAGGCATAGTCTGGGGCCGCCTCCAGGACATTATCAAAGCAGGCAATCGCCCGGTCATGGCGACCAAGACGATCAAAGGCGATCCCTTTGCAGAGCCAGGCATGGATATCGCCGTTGCTAAGATCTATCGCTGTATCAAACGCCCTGATGGCATCAGGGTAGCGCCCCAGCGCGTCCAGCAGGGTACCGGTCGCACTCCAGATGGCGGCGTTCTTTGGAGCAACCTGGAGCGCTTTCTCGTAGCTCGCCAGAGCGTCGTCGTACCTTCCTGCCTTCTCGAGCACCGCCCCCCGCATGAAGAGGATGGCGGGGTCCTCAGGCAGGATGACGACGATCTTATCGATGGACTTGATAGCTTCGCTGTACCTGCCGAGGTGGATGAGGGCCGACGCCCGTGCGTAGAGGGTCTCGACGTTCGCTGGCTCCCGATCGAGCACCCGGGCATAGGCGGCGATCGCCTCCTCGTACCTGCCCGCCTTCTCGTTGGCTTCTCCGAACTTCCGCTGGGTGAGGGTATCCATCGGATCGGCGTCGAGAACTTTCTCAAAACAGGTTACAGCCTCTGTATACCGCCCGAGCCACATGAGGATCTCTCCCCGCCGCTGCCAGGCGGCCTGGTTCTCGGGGTTGGCCTCGATGATGCCGTTCGAACACTCCAATGCTTCCTCATACCTCCCCATATGCGCAAGAGCACTCTCGAGGGTATACCACGCCTCGACATCATGTTCATCGCCCTTGAGTACCAGCGCGTAATGCCTGATGGCATCACCATACCTTCCATCTCGTTCGAGCGCCATACCAAGCGCCATCCGTGCATCCCGGTCATCGGGGGAGGCCGCCAGGTAGCGCTCGTACGCTTCGGTCGCTTCCCTGTGCCTGCCAACGGCCTCCAGCATCTCCGCCCGGAGCTTCATGATCGCTGCATTCGAGGCATCAGATGCAAGCACCCGGTCGGAGTACTCGATCGCCTCCTGGTGCCTGCCAAGCTCTGCAAGCGCGATTGCGAGCGCAGAACAGGCGCCGGTATCTCCCGGCCTCCCGGCGGTCACGGTCATATAACACTCCGCTGCATCCGTATACTGCCCCATCCTCTCCAGTGCCCGTCCTCGGTTGAACCAGGCAAAGAGGTCGCCGGGATCGGCCTCAACGACCTGCCTGAAGCATTCGGCGGCCTCCTCGTAGCGGCCGAGCGTGGCAAGGGCGATCCCGAGGTTCAGCAGATCTCCTCTGGCCCCAGGATCCGCCTCATGGAGCGCCTCATAACAGTCAGCTGCTTCAGCATACCGCCCGAGCTCCTCGAGGAGCCATGCCTTCCGGGTGAGCGTTCCGGCATCCCCGGTGCCGGCCTGCAACACCTGATCGATGGATCGGAGAGCCTCCTCGTATCGACCGAGGCGTTCAAGCGCCCTGCTCCGATCGAGCAGGGTCTCCCGATCGACCGGGTCTTCCTCAAGCGCCCGATCGAAGCACCCGAGCGCTTCCGCGTAGTTCCCAAGATGCATCAGCGCTTCTCCCCTGCCCCTCGCTGCTACGGTATCTCCCGGATTGATATCGAGGATAGCCTCGAAGGCCGTCGCTGCTTCCGCATACCGTGCGAGGTGCATCAGCGCTGTCCCCTTCCGATGCATGGTGGAACGATCACCGCCACCGGTGCCCAGTGCCTTCTCGAGGTGCGCCAGCGCATCGCCATACCTGCCAAGGCTTTCGAGGGCCTCCGCTCTCATCAGGTGGGCGATGGTGTTATGCGGCTCTCTCTTGAGAACTGCGTCCAGGGAGATGTTGGCTTCGTCATGCCTGCCGAGATGGATGAGGGCGGCGCTATATTGCTTCAAGGTGGTGATATTCCCCGGATCGGACTTGAGAACACGCTCGAAGTCCGCCAGTGCCTCGGCATACCGACCCAGGTGGAGCAGCGCAGTCCCCCGGCAATTCAGGATGGTCTCGCTCCAGGCATCGATCTTCAACGGTTCCTGCTTCAGGAGAGTGTCAACCTCATCCCTCTCGAAGAGCGCAAGATCGGTGCCGCTCCCGATCCACTTCATACCGGCCATCGCCTTGCTCTCGAGCACGCGATCGAACGACTGGACCGCATCGGCATAGTTGCCGAGGCGGAAGAGCGCCATGCCGCGGGCATACCAGACATGGAGATGGCTCTGATCGCGCTTAAGGATGTGGTCAAAGGCCTTGACCGCTCTATCGTAGCGGCCGAGCATATCATAGACCAGACCCATGGAGTAGCGGACCGCCATATCGTCAGGGTCGCTGAGGGCAACCTTATCGAAGCACTCGAGCGCCTCCCCATGCTTCCCGACCCGGAGGAGGAGCGAGCCGCGGTGGTATAGGGCGTGGAGGTTACCGGGGTCGGCGGTGGCGATGGTACCATAACAGTCGGCGGCCTCCTGGAAGTGGCCGAGGTGCTCGAGCGCCCGGGCTTTGCTGTAGAGAGCGGTAGGGTCGTGCGGATCCCTGGCAAGCACTCGGTCAAACGAGTTGATGGCCCCGGGATGATCCCCGAGATACAGGAGGGCAACTCCTTTCTCGATGGCTGCGCCGGTGTTCTCAGGGTTCGCCCGGAGGATCTTCTCGTAGCTGGCCGCGGCTTCACGGTAGGCACCGGCCCTCGCGAGGGTTCTTGCGAGGCTCTCCTGGAGGACGATGTCATCCGGATTCCCATCCAGCGCCTGCATATAGGCCTCCGCCGCACCGGCGTGCTGACCGAGCCTCTCGAGCATCTCGCCCTTCCAGTGCCAGGCGCTTATATCAGTAGGCCTCTTCGCCACGACCGCGGCAAAACACTCTGCCGCCTCTCCATGATCGCCGGTCCTGGCAAGGATATGCCCCAGCGCACGGAGTATTTCTGCATCTTCAGGGGAGGCCTCGAGGGCCTTTCTCAGCCACTCCGCGGCCTCCCTATCCCTGCCGAGGCAGGCGAGCGCCTGCCCCATAGAGACCATGAGGGCGCTGTTTTCGGGATCGACCTTGAGCGCTTTCTCAAAATTCTTCACCGCGTCGGTGTAGTTCCCGGCTTCAAACTGAACATTTCCTTTATTGATTGCAGGGTTTACGCCTTTCCCCTGGCCCAAAATACTACTGAAGAAGTCCATGCAAGCACCATCTGCCACTGTTCGTCTTGTACACAATCGCTAACCATACATACTTTGTGAATGTCCACGTGCTCCTCGAAGAGGGATAGAAAAACCATTATTTGAGAAGACCGGCTTCGTTCAGATTCATGGTAGGCGCCGGAGATCCATGAAGTTGATCATCCCGCCACTGGCGGTAGGCTATAATAGGGGGCAGGCACAAACGGCCGGGCTGTTCTCTCGAGGGTGATTGACTGATGATCTATACACGGGGAAGCGGTATACTCCTGCATATCACGTCCCTGCCGTCAGTATACGGTATCGGGGACTTCGGCCCGTCGGCATACCAGTTCGTCGAGGCACTGGCAGAGGCCCGGCAGCACTACTGGCAGATCCTGCCACTCAACCCGACCCGCGTTGAACATGCCAGCTCCCCCTACTACAGTCCCTCGGCATCTGGTATGAACACCCTTCTCATAAGCCCGGACCAGCTCGTCCGGGATGGGTTCCTCAGGCGGGCCGACCTGGAGCCCGTGCCTTGTTTCCCGGAGGATCGGGTTGCATACGAGGCGGTCGCCTGGTACAAAGACCGGCTCTTCTCGGTCGCATACGAGCGATTTCTTCATTCAGGCCCGGAACGGGAATACGAGGAGTTCTCTCGCCTGAATGCGCAATGGCTAGATGATCACGCGCTCTTTGTCGCCCTCAATGAATACTTCCGCGGACAGGAGTGGAGCCAGTGGCCTCTCGAGGTCCGCCTGCGGCGACCAGGATCCCTTGACGAGATGCGCGATTTGCTCGTTGATAGAGTCCAGAAGGAGAAGTTCCTCCAGTACCTTGCCGCCCGGCAGTGGTCGGCTCTTCATCGGTATTGCACCGACCGGGGGATTCAGGTTATCGGCGATATACCGATCTACGTCGCTTATGATAGCGTTGATGTCTGGAAGGACCCGGAGATCTTCAAGCTGGACAAAGACCTCCGCCCCACCGTAGTGGCAGGAGTGCCCCCCGATGTCTTCAGCAAGACCGGGCAGCTCTGGGGAAATCCGGTCTATGATTGGCCCACACTTCGGGACCGCAATTATGATTGGTGGATGCGCCGGGTCCGGCGATCCGCTGAGCTTTACGATCTCTTCCGGATCGATCACTTCCGGGCGTTCGCTGATTACTACGAGATCCCCGCCGGGGATAAGACCGCTGAACACGGCACCTGGGTCGATGGGCCGGGCGCTGACTTCTTTGAGGTGCTCGCCCGTCAGTTCCCCTGTTTTGCCATCGTCGCCGAGGATCTGGGGGTGAACACCCCGGCCGTCCAGGAGCTCCTCGACCGGTTCGGGTTCCCGGGGATGAAGATCCTGCTCTTTGCGTTTGGCGAGGAGCTCCCCCGGAGTGCCCATATCCCCCATAACTATGTTCCAAACCTCGTATGCTACACGGGAACGCATGACAACAACACGGCGCGGGGATGGTTTGAGGAGGAGGCGTCCTGGGAGGATAAGCAACGACTTTTTGCCTATATCGGGCGAGGGGTGACGGCAGATGAGATCTCGCGGGAACTCGTCCTCCTTGCGATGCGGTCGGTCGCCCGGATAAGCATCATACCGATGCAGGATATCCTCGGCCTTGGGGCGGAGGCGAGGATGAACTAC
>JAAZOW010000026.1 GCA_012797575.1 Methanomicrobiales archaeon
AGCTTCCATAGAGGGTGAGAAGATGCGGACGAGTCACCGGTTGCTGCTACGGCTCTTTCATGATCCCAGCTACGACTTCTCCCGGGTCAGGGTCGAGTACATCAACCGTGGGGCTCCGGGGGATCGCTCAGCGGTGCAGGGAGATCAGATCAGAGCGCTCGATGCCTGGTACATAGAGGTGGATGCCGGGGTCCGGGTCGCCTGCATCCCCTACCACCGTATCCTCCGCATCCTCTACGATGATGATGTTGTCTGGGAGCGCAAGGAGGTGTGAGGAGGATCAGCGCCACCTTTTTTACTCCAGACGATCCATGATATACGGTATGCCCCAGTGGCTCAGCTGGCAGAGCGGGTGACTTGTAATCACCAGGTCCCGTGTTCAAATCACGGCTGGGGCTTCGATTATTTTGTGCAAAGCCCGACCTTTCGAGCAGATGGCGTATGAGCAGAAGGTACCCCCCCGCAGGCGTATTCCCGCGCTGCCCACCCACCATACGCCTCACCAGAACTTCGCAAAAACTCCTATAATTTCTAGTTTTTGGCACTCCGCCGTTACAACTATATTATTCCCTGCAGAGAATATTTCAGTCTGACCCGGAGGAGCAACCACGAATATCAGAATCATTCAATCTTTTTCGATAGAAAGCGCAGCTGCGCCCGCGATATCACCGGCGGTCCTTGAGATCATGGTGGATCAGGAAGATGTCCTCGCCGCAGACGAGTTCCTTTCGTTTGCATCCATCCATGGGAACTTTGTCTGCATCCCGAACCGCATCTTCCACCGGTTTGAGGTCATCCTCCCCCCGGAGAGCCGCCTTGAGGTCCTCAGAGATGCACTCTTCCAGATCGTACGCCAGGAGGAGAACGGGGACGAAGGGCTCACCCCCTATCAGGTCGAAGACCTCATCGATGCCCTTGAGAGGACACGACAGCACACCCACGGGTGAGGGGATCGATTCCGCCGGACCAAAGATCCATTCGCTCACCTTTTTTGCGGAAGACCTCAAACCTCTAGGAGATCAGGAGTGACAGAAGAGAAGGGAGGGGAAGAGAGGCTCGGCGGGCTAGCCATCAACACCATCCACGCCATGGACTGCATGAAGGGTATGCAGCGCCTCCCGGAAGGCTCGATCGACATCATCGTCACGTCGCCCCCCTACAACATAGGAAAGGACTACAACACCTATGATGACATGAGGCCCCGGGAAGACTACCTCGACTGGATGGGGATGGTCGCTGCGGCGACCGCGCGGGTCCTCACCGACGATGGATCGTTCTTCCTCAACGTGGGCGGCAAACCCCGGGACCCGTGGATACCCTTCGACGTCGCCCAGCGATTCCGACAACACTTTGTACTGCAGAACGTCATCCACTGGGTCAAGTCAATCGCCATCGAGAAAGAAGATGTGGGCAACTACGAAAAGATCACCGACGATATCGCCGTCGGCCACTACCAGCCGGTGAACAGCCGCCGCTACCTGAGCCAGTGCCATGAGCATATCTTCCACTTCACGAAGAGGGGAGATGTAGCCCTGGATAAACTGGGCGTCGGCGTCCCCTACCAGGATAAGAGCAACATAGGGCGGTGGAAGGCGGCAAAACGCGATCTCCGCGACCGGGGGAACACCTGGTTCATCCCCTACCAGACCATCCGCTCCTCCCGGCCTCACCCGACCACGTTCCCGGTGAAGCTCCCGGAGATGTGCATCCGGCTGCATGGTCCATCTCCAGGGACACTCGTCATGGACCCCTTCATGGGCATCGGGAACACGGCACTTGCAGCGATAGCCCTCGATGTGGATTATATCGGCTTTGAGATCGACCCCGCCTACCAGGAGATCGCAGAGGCCAGGATCGTTGAAGCGCGCAGTCGGGAGCAATGCGACCTGTCTTTATACTTTTAGTCGCATAAAACGATTCGATGGAGACACTCATCGCTTTTGCCATCGCCCTCGTGGTGATCACTGTCGCATCGATCAGGTACCGACTCCCCCCATTCCTCACCCTCATCGGGACATCGATCCTCTTCGGCCTCCTCGCCGGTATGCCAGCAGAAGCGATCCTGCCAGCGATCACGAACGGTGCAGGTCGGATCTTCTCCATCCTTGGGATCGTCATCTTCTGTGGCATCGGGATCGCTCAGGTTCTCCGCGAAAGCGGTCTTATAGCGGATATCGTTGCAAGCATCCGGGGGCTGGTGCGCCGCCCTCTCGCCACCGCGGGGGCGGCCGGCTACCTCCTCTCCGTCCCACTGATGTGCGGCATAACATCGTTTATCATCCTCGCCCCCATACTCACCCACCTGCGCACCGACCGGCATGCATCAAGGACACTCCTTTACTGTGCGGGCGTCGCCGGCATCATATCATACGTGCTCCTCTACCCCACTCCCGTAGTCTACTCCATCGTAACGACCCTTGACCTCTTCCCCGGCCGGCCCTGGGAGATCGATCTCATCGCCCTCCCGGTATCCCTCCTACTCCTCATCGGATTCCTCCTTGCCCTGCACATCCGCACACCACGGGCAACACCGCTGGCAGAACCAACCCTCGAGATCGGATCTGCTGGGGAGATGTTCCGCGCCTGGCTCCCGTTCATCGTCATCCTGCTGATGTTCGTGGTCGGATCCCTGGTTCCCGGGCTCAACATCCTCGCCGACATCAACCTGGCGCTCCTCGCCGGGCTCTTCGCAGCCCTCGCCACCGTCCCGGGCGAAGTCCAGCAGAAAGCGCTTGCACGGGGGACAAGGAACGCCGGGATCATCATATTCGACCTCGTCGGTGCCGGAGCGTTTGGAAGCGTCATCGCGGCAAGCGCGTTCCCCGCCGACATGGCCACGCTGATCCAGGGTATTCTCCCTATAACGCTCCTCCCGTTTGTCATAGCCGCCCTGATGCAGGCGGCACAGGGATCACGGGTCGTCACCGCAGCCGTCACATCCACAATCCTTGCCACCATCCCGGCCGCTCTTACGATCAACCCACTCGCCCTGGTGCTCATGATCTCTGCAGGGGCGTTTATGTTCTCATACGTGAGTGACCCCTTCTTCTGGGTGCTCAAGAGGATGACGGGCGACGAGTTCTCCGGCGTTATCCGGAACTATACCCTGCCGCTCTCGGTGGCGGGCCTTGTCACGTTCGCGGCGGCGCTGGTTGTTGAGGCGGTGCTATGAACCACCGGCCCATCTTCCATGGAAAAGTCGTAGCAGAAATTTTGCATGAGTGATGAAACCTGCTCCCAGTTCGGATATATCCGATATCTGTAGGCTTGAAGCAGACAGAGCAAGACCCTGCTAGGCTTACGGGGCGCCCGCGTGTGGTCCCGTACGAAAAAAAGTTAGAATCGGGGTTTTCTGTGTTTCGGGAGGCAGCTGCGGCAGTAGACGGGTCTACCCTCCGTCGGCTTGAAAGGAACTTCACACTCTTTGCCGCAGTCGGAACAGACTGCTTTATGGAACTCGCGGGGGCGGTTCTGGTACGACCGCGGACCCCGACCTGGATATCTCTCATCCATCGAAACTTCACTCACGCTTGAGAAACTGTATTCACACAAAACAACTCAATAGCGAGGTTTCCTGTGCTTCGGGAGGCAGTCACGACAGTAGACGGGCCTACCCTCCGTTGGCTTGAAAGGAACTTCACACTCTTTGCCGCAGTCGGAACAGACTGCTTTATGGAACTCGCGGGGGCGGTTCTGGTACGACCGTGGACCCCTGCTCGAATATCTCTCATCCATATACTTCAACCATGCAGATAATCTGCAAGTACACAACCACCTGCGTGCATATATAAGTGCGTCTCACAAATCCCGGGCAGGCTTTTGCCGCGCCCGATCCCCGGCGCCAGGGATGCGCTGGATTCTCATCCCAATGGCGCGGTTGGCAGAGCTCTTCCGGAGGGAGGGCGCCGGCAGGCAGTCATTCCACGTGGCGGCGAAGACTGCGACATAACGCTTTTACCCATGCCATCCCACCAGATGATCATCCAACAATGATACACGTCAACCGATCTCTTTTGCGCCCCGGCAGCGTGCCGGCCCTGCCCGGAGACAGGCTCGATGGTGAGTGGCTCAGATGACCGATGAGACCCACGCACATGATCCCTCTGGTGGCAGACGGAAGGGAAGAAGCCCAAGAACACTCGGTCCGGTTTCTGACCTTGAAGAGTATGTGAAATCCGACTGGTGGAAGGGTATCTTCAACAGCCTCTATCTCAAGACCGATGGTGATGTCGTCGCCGACCAGCAGATCACCAGATCCGAGATCGACCGGATTATCCAGATCCTGCACCTCCAACCTGACGAGAGGATACTCGACCTCTGTTGCGGCCAGGGCAGGCATGCCCTCGAACTCATTCAGAGGGGTTACAACGTCGAGGGACTCGACCAGTCGCATTACCTGATCCAGCGGGCCCGATCGACCGCAAAGAAAGAGGGACTCCCGGCCCGGTTCCGGGAGGGGGATGCACGCCGCCTGCCATACCGCGCCGATACCTACGACACCATCCTCATCCTCGGAAACAGCTTCGGCTACCTTGACTCCGTCGCGGAAGATCTGCGGGTCCTTATGGAGCTCAGGCGCGTCCTCAAACCCTGGGGACGGGTGCTCCTGGATGTGGCCGATGGCGGGTACCTGAGGGAACATTTCCAACCCCGGTCATGGGAGTGGATTGACCCGACGATGTTCGTCTGCCGGGAGCGCTCCCTCTCACTCGATGGGCAGCGCCTGATCTCAAGAGAGGTGATCACCGACGTCGATAAGGGTGTCATAGCCGACCAGTTCTACGCCGAGCGCCTCTATACGGCGGGGACGCTCAGACAGATCCTGGAGCGGGCAGGATTCTCCGATATCGCCTTCCACGACATCGCCACAGAATCTCGGCGGAACCAGGATCTCGGTATGATGGAGCGTCGCCACATCGTCACCGCAGTCATAAAGAAGGAGTGGTCAATGGCGAAGGTGAGAGGGCAGGAGAGGGCAAAGCATGTCGTGGTGCTGCTCGGCGATCCGACCAGATCAGATGCCCTGAAACCATCCTGTGTCTTTGACGATGATGACTTCTACACCATCGACCAGATGAAGGCGGCCCTCCGGGAGCTGAAAGGCTACCGGTTCACCTATCTCTGCAGACATGATACACTGATCCATGACCTCGCAAGGCTGAAAGGAAAGGTGGACTACGTCCTCAACCTCTGTGACGAGGGGTTCAACAACGATCCGAGGAGAGAACTCCATGTTCCAGCGCTCCTGGAGATGCTCGGGATCCCGTACACGGGGTCAGGGCCGCAGTCGCTCGCGTTCTGCTATGACAAGTCCCTGGTGCGCGGTATCGCGAAGGAGATGGGGATCCCGGTCCCGGATGCCTGTTTCATCCCACCCGGTGATCGCACCTACGATGCTGGGATACGACTCCCCGTGATCGTCAAACCCAATTCCGGCGACTCTTCGTATGGCATCACACAGAGGAGCGTCGTCCACACCCTCGAGGACCTCGCCGATGTCATCAACTCCCTCCGGGCATCGCTCGGGTATGATCAGTCGCTCCTCGTCGAGGAGTTCCTCACCGGGAAAGATATCAGCGTCGGCATCATAGGGAACCCATCAGGCTACTGCACGGTGCTCCCTATCACCGAAGAGGACTACTCAGCGCTGCCTCCTGAGCTCCCCCACCTCTGTGGCTACGAGGCGAAGTGGCTCCCTGACTCACCATACTGGAAGATCGTATCGAGGCCCGCAGGCCTCCCCGAGGAGACCGAGAGGACGGTCATCCAATGCTGTCTCGCCCTCTTTGAGCGCCTGGAGTGCCGCGACTATTGTCGGTTCGACTGGCGTCTGGATGAGCATGGCAGTCCAAAACTCCTCGAGGTCAACCCAAACCCGGGGTGGTGCTGGGATGGTCACCTCGCAAAGATGGCAAAGTACGCAGACATCTCATACTCCAGGATGCTTGAACAGATCCTAAAAGCTGCAGAGGATCGGTTCGGGTTGGAGCGCGGGACTGATACCTATGGTGCCAAGGCGAAATCTCTCCCCCTCGATAGCACACGGGAGGCGGCCTGATCCCTCTGTATCTTTTTTTTGCCGGAATGATCTGGCTGCACCGATGGAGCGAGAGACGCTTGCAGGATGGGATCACACGCGAGGTAATCACACCATCCTACCCACGCTACCACGTTGGCCAACACCCATCACTATATGGTACCACAGGTTATATGGATACTAAGATATGTCTGACGAATCGTATCGAACCGCGACGGTTCAGGGCAGGGAGGTCCCCTACGACCCTGAGCAGTTACGCAAGATCAGTGAGCACCCCTGCTACTCCGCCAAGGCGTGCCACGTCTTCGGGCGATGCCACCTCCCCGTCGCCCCGAAGTGCAACATCCAGTGCAACTACTGTGTGCGTGACTTTGACTGCGTGAACGAGAGCCGGCCGGGCGTGACAAGCAAGGTTCTCTCCCCGGAGGAGTCCCTTGATCTGGTCAGGAGGGTCGTTAAGGATTACCCCTACGTGAAGGTGATCGGCATCGCAGGGCCGGGTGAGCCGCTCGCAAACCCCGAGACGTTTGAGGCGCTACGGTTGGTCCATGAGGAGTTCCCGCACCTGATCATGTGCCTCAGCACAAATGGCCTCACACTTCCTGAGTCGATAGAAGAACTGGCGAAGTACGATGTAGGGAACATCACGGTCACACTCAGTGCTGTTGACCCCGCGATAGGCGAGAAGATCTACTCCTGGGTCGAGTACAAAGGGAAGAAGTACCATGGACGTGAGGCAGCGGAACTCCTTCTATCCCAGCAGCTCAAGGGGATCGAGATGGCGGTTGCAAAGAAGATGTTTGTGAAGATAAACACCGTCTACATCCCCGGGATCAATGACGAGCATATCCCTGAGATCGCAAAGAAGGTCGGTGAGATGGGGGCGTACACCTTCAACGTCATCCCGCTCATCCCCCTGTACAAGTTCGCTGACATCACCCCGCCCACCATGAAGGAGAAGCGGGAGATGCAAGATCGGTGCGCCCCCTACATCAAACAGATGCGCCACTGTGCACGCTGCCGGGCGGATGCCATCGGGAAACTTGGTCAGGACGTGCAGTCCTGCATCTACCAAGATCAGAAAGAGGAGTAAACAAAACCCCACCTTTCCTTGAGTGCCATGCTCTGAAGCGAGAGGGATCATGACAACGATCACGCTCCGACCTGATCAGCCGTTTGACCTCGACCGGACACTCTCCTGCGGGCAGGCCTTCCGCTGGGAGAAGGTTGAGGGCTGGTGGCAGGGTATCGTTGAAGGCCGGGCCATCCGTATCCGGCAGGATGCAGATCTCCTCACATTCTCCGGGGTGGATGCGGAGTTCATCTGTGACTACTTCAGGCTTGATCAGGATCTTCCCGGCATTCTCTCATCCATCGACCGCGACCCGGTGATTGCCAGAGCGATCCAGGAGTGTTGGGGCCTGCGCCTCGTCAGGCAACAACCCTGGGAGTGCCTGGCATCGTATATCTGCGCCACGAACACCAACATCCCGGCGGTGAAGCGCCGGATTGCACTCATGGCAGAGCGGTTTGGAGGACCGGTGGATGGCCCCTTCGGCACAGCGTACACATTCCCGGAGCCTGAGGTGCTGGCATCAGCACCCTTTGATGACCTCTGGGACTGCAGGCTCGGCTACCGGACTGATTATATCTCTTCTGCTGCCGCCCTCGTAGCGGAGCACCCGGATTGGGTGGAGAGGGTGGCAGCCCTCCCGCTCGAGGACGCACGACGGGTGTTGATGGAACTCCGAGGTGTCGGGCCGAAGGTGGCCGACTGTGTGTTACTCTTTGCGTTCGACTCCTTCGAAGCGTTCCCGGTCGATGTCTGGGTACATCGGATCATGGCAACAACCTATCTTCCTGATATCGCCGGGAGGAGCTGCAAGCCATCGGATTACGAGAGAATCCGACGGTTTGCACAGGACTACTTTGGGAAGTACGCAGGGTATGCCCAGGAATACCTCTACTGTATGCGGGGCCATGCCGAGTGGCAGAAGAGAGGCGGCCGGTAGCGGTGGGATCCACCTCTCCCCAGAACCCCTCATCTGTCGGTGAAACTCGCGATAAACCCGTTCTCCTGCATACCGAGCACCTCTTCCGGATCTCCGTCAGCCGCAACCTTTCCTTCCTCGATGAGGCAGAGGCGGTCTGCGAGTTCGAGGGCATCATGGAGGGCGTGGGTGACGATGATACAGGGTATATCGGCGTTCTGGATCTGTTCGCGGAGCTCCTTTCGCATAGCTCCTCTGGCCCGCATATCGACTGCAGCGAGCGGTTCGTCGAGGAGGAGGAGTTCAGGTTCGAGCACCAGCGCCCGGGCGAGGGCTACCCGTTGCCGCTGCCCCCCCGAGAGCCGACTGGCGTTGACGTCCGCAAGATCGGAGAGCCGCATCACAGCGAGCCGTTCTGTCACCGATGCTGCTATCTCCGCCTTTGGAACTTGCCTGCATTGGAGGCCGAACGCCACGTTCTCGGCGACGGTCATGTGTGGGAAGAGGGCGTAAGACTGGAAGAGATGCCCGATATTCCGGTTCTCTGTGGGGATGTTGATCCGCTTATCGAATGAAAAAAGCGCCCTCTCGCCGAGCACGATCTCGCCCCGATCGGGCGTGAGGATGCCTGAGATCAGATTCAGCACCGTGGACTTACCCGCACCGTTCTCACCGATAAGGACGAGGGTCTCCCCCTGCCCGATCGAGAGCGTGATATCGAGGACAAAATCTCTCAGTCGCCTGACAGCGTGAAGGGAAAACATCAGAAATTCCTCCGGGTGACGACCTTCACCGCGGCGATCACGGCGAACGATATCATGACGAGGATGATTGCAAGGCTGATCGAGGCATCGAGATCTCCCTGCATGGTCGTATAAATTGCAAGCGGCATCGTCTGAGTTCTACCCTGGAAGTTCCCGGCAAACATGATCGTGGCACCGAATTCACCGAGTGCTCGGGCGAACGAGAGTATCGCTCCTGAGATAAGTCCGCCCCACGCAAGCGGGATGGTGATCCTGCGGGCGACGGCCCAGGGGGAGGCGCCAAGGGTCCGCGCCGCATCCTCATAGATGCGGTCGACCGCCTCGAAACTTGCTTTCGCCTGCCGGATATAGAACGGCGAGGCCACAAAGACCTGCGCCAGGATCACCGCGACGGTGGTGAAAGCGATGTGGATGCCAAAGAGATCAAGGTACTGTCCGACGACGCCCCGGCGCCCAAAAGCCATGAGAAGCGCAATGCCTGCTACCGCCGGCGGCAGGACGATCGGTAGGTCGGTGAGGGTATCGACAAGATCCCGGCCACGGTAGTCATGGCGGGCGTTTATCAGGGCAAGCGGCGTTCCAAAGATGACGACGATCACCGTGCTCATCGTTGCGGTGATGAGGGAGAGGGAGAGCGCATCGAGTACCACCGGCTCTGCAAGTGAGCGGAGGAACGCCTCCGGCGATATGCGCAGGAAGAGTGAGGCGATCGGTACTGTGACGAAGAGAAGGAAGAGGGCGAGGAGGACGGCGATGAGGAGGGTGAGTGCTGCCCTCCCCAGCCTTGTCCGGCTGCTATGCCGGGATACCTCACTCTTCTGCTGGAATTGGGTCAAATCCATAGTCTGTCAGGGTGGCGCTACCGTCCGGACCCCGGACGAATGCTATGAACGATTCTGCTTCAACCTTGTGCGGCGACTCAGCAAGGATGCCGAGCGGGTATATGGGTCTCTCGGTGATATACTCTGACGGAATGTCAAACCGCTTCAGCTTGTCCCGATCATCTTTAGAGATATCAGAGACGTAGACGATCGATACATCCGCCTCACCGAGCATCAGCTTGGGCATCACGGAGGTCACAGCGGTCTCCTCGGAGATGACGTTCTCCATCACGGCATCGCGGTAATCCTCTCCGTATTCGGGATCAGCGGCCATGTTATCGAGCATCTGGCGGGTATAGTCGCCGAAGGGAACATCTTTGGTGCCGATGACAAGTTTCACGCCGGGGTTTGCTAGATCGGCGAGGCCCGTGATCCCTGCCGGGTTGTCGGCCGGAGTGACCAGTGCCAGGCTGTTTTCAAGGAACGGGGTCACGGTATCATCGTCCATAAACCCGCCATCCCGAAGGGCATTCATGTGCTTCATGTTCGCGGAGACGAATATATCGACGGCCGCTCCATGCTCGATCTGTGTGCGGAGAGCCTGTGAACCATCGAAGACGAAGTCGACCTTAACGCCTTCGTTTTCTGCCTCAAAAGCTTTCCCGATATCGGTGAAGGCTCCCGTGAGCGATGCCGCCGTGAAGACGGTCAGGGTTGTCGTCTCTCCTGGGGTCTCACCGGTGGTTGTGCATCCCGCAACCATGAGAGCGGCGACGATCAGGAGACTTACTGCAACGAGGGTTGCCTGGTTTGACCTTTTCATAAAAACACCACGTATGCAAGGAGTTACGGCTCCTGGTATTTTATTTCGTTCGTTTTGCACCCCTATTAAGCAATTTGCGTTTACAATAATCCGCGATATTTAAAGCTCGAGATAGTGCCATGCGTTCTGTTGACCGGATAGCGATGGCGCGTTGGATATCGGTACGTGGCAGACCGGACTGGAGATCGAGCTCGGCACTGGAGCAAAGGGGCCAGGAGATCAGGAGAGCTGTTGTGCGGATCAGGTTCGCTTCCGCCGCTCCATCTCATCCAGGAGTTCGCGACGGAGTCCCTCGATGCGCTCGTTCACCATCTGGGCGAGGATTTCTCCCTCGGGGGCACTGTAGTATGGGGCCTCGCGATGCCGTATCTCCTCAAGCGTCCGGGCTTTCGTCAGTTCACCGATGACTGACTGCGCCATGTTCGGGTATTCGCCGTTATTGACCTTCTCCTTCAACCACCGGTAGAGGTGGCCAGGTAGCCGCACACCTACCTGCTTGCTTGAGACATAATCAGGAGAGTCCATCTTCCTATACTGGTATCCAGGGAAAGCAATTATATTGCATTGTTTTTATTTTTCCACTTAGATACCGATAGGTATCAATAGGTATCATTAAGCCGTATGAAATCCCATGGTGGCGCATGAAGCAGGGCTGGAATATCACCAAACTTGCAGAGAAGAGACGAAAAGACGCGATCAAGATAGAGGAGATGATGTATGCATAGACCGGATAGGACCCCAAAGACAACGCCCCCGTCGGATGGCCCCGGGAAGACCACGCAGACTCCCTGCCCCTTCTGCGGATGCCAGCACCACATCGAAGACACCATAACCGTTAGCCCGGTATCTCACTCCGTCCACCAGTGTCTCCGATGTGGCGCACGGTTTGACGACCGGGGGATGGTATGCCCCCGATGCGGATCGCCAGGAGAATTTTTGGGGAACGTCGTGGCTCCGGGCCAGATCCTGTACACACAGTACCGGTGCCCGCAGTGTGGCCAGGGCTTCATGACCCGGATCGACGGTGGCGGCTGATGCTCACCAGGCCCGGATGACCATGGGTAGTCGACTCATTCTGTCCTGGAACTCATCACAAGTGCACCGATTCTCAGCTACCGATGCTCTCAGCGGAAGGGGTATCGACCTTTCCCCACTATCCGGGTGTTTG
>JAAZOW010000223.1 GCA_012797575.1 Methanomicrobiales archaeon
ATCTTCATGACGACCGGAAAGCCGATCTTCTCTGCCGCCTTGGCTGCCTCGGCAGCCGTCTGGACGACTGCATGCTCAGGTACCGGCACTCCATACTGTTTTAGAAGGTCGTATGCCTCAAACTCGCTCAGCAATTTTTTGACCATGGTTGTTCCCTCAAATATTCGAGCATCTTATGGTTCTGCAGTTCATGATCCCGGGCAGATGAGCCGCCTCCTTAAATGCCAAGCCGGCAGGTCAGGATGAACTGTACAGGGTGGTCTCATGTCTGTTTTATAGGTTTTGTAATGATTCTACATGACAGATCCACCAGAGAGGTACTATATGCCGCCCTAAATATCGTCAATGCAGCCCAGAATAGTGTAGACCGGGTTAGAATGACGGTTATTTTTATCGTTTTATGGGGGTGCTTTCTCGTGGGCACCCGCCCCCCCTGTTCTGGATCTTCGCCGGAATTCGCCGTTCTGTGCAGGTCGGAAGTGATGTGGCGTGTTCGCGGCCGGGCGGTCGAGAAGGGATGTGCCAGGGAGTCCTGGCAACGCCGGGGCAGGGTGGGGAATGCCGGCACATTGAAAAAAGGGGAAGCCTCGCAAAATCAGGCTACTCCCCACACTCCGTATGATTGTTGGCGTTCCATCTCACACGTCAAAGTCTTTGAAGATACGGTGATGAGGCGCATTAGTCTACGATGGCGAGAGCTGGATAGCTCCTCTAGACCTTCACGAACCGATCCTTCCCCACACCGCACCGGGGGCATTTCCAGTCAGAGGGCAGGCCTTCGAATGCTGTATTCGGCTTAACACCGTGTGCAGAGTCCCCGATCGCGGGGTTGTAAATATAGCCACAGACGACACATCTATATGAATCCAAGAGGTTCACCTAGCTCCCCACCTCGCCTCGTGGGCTGATGGGCATAGGATCTCAGTTGTGCCCAGGTGGGGATAAGCGCTCCGGTCAGGATGCCAGGAGGGGGAGTTCCCTTCCGGAGATGCCATCGATGACGATCGAGCGTTCCCCGTGCTCAGATGCAAACCGGACCTCATAGACAGGGTAGTAGATCGTCTCAACCCTGACAATCTCGGCCGTCGGCTCAAGCCCCTTCAGGACGACCCGGATGGCCGACTCCGTGATCTTCACCTCGAGGGACGCCCCCTGAAGCGGCCCCATTGGGAGATCCGCACCCCGCCTGAATGCATGTAGTTCGGGGATATCACCAGTGAGCAGGGGCACATAGACCACCACATCACCCATCGTCTTCACCTCGGTGACGAGTTTCGCCTTGCGGAGCTGCTTCATCGCCTTCTTCACGATGCCAGGTGGAAGACGGGTATCAGCCTCGATCTCGGCCATCGTCGAGCCGCCGTTCGCAAGCCCTGCGACGATCTTCACCGCCGCCTCATCAAGTCCCAGAAGCTCTGAGAACCCGGGCCTGACCTTCATCCCACGGTCCAGCTCGACGATGCAACCGGTGCAGGCGTCGAGGGTGAATGATACCGTCTTCGTCACCTTCCGGATAAACCCACCAATGTAGCGGGCCTCCACCTCAAGAAGCGGCCGGTAGACCTGTTCAGTGAATACGATGCGCTCTTCAGGCTCGAGTATCCGGAACCGGCGCCTCCGCTTCGCCATCGCTATATCAAACGCCTCTTCACGGTGGATCATCGGTATGACCGCATTCCCAGCGGCGAGAAGGTCTTCTCCCTCCCGGGAGGGGGTCGGCGGCTCTGGCGGCGGGACCGGTGAGACCGGCGGTGCAGGCACGAGGCGGGGCGTCACCCCCCTA
>JAAZOW010000166.1 GCA_012797575.1 Methanomicrobiales archaeon
GCGGACCTTCACCTGGAGATCCCCCCACACACCCGGGTCATCAAGGAACCGGGTGATGGGCTCACCGATGAGGTTCTTCGCAGTAGAGCCGAGGAGCGCCGCGCCCACGTAATTGGCCTCTTCGATGTGGGGGCCGCCGTCACCGGGGGCGACGATGAATATCCCTGCCTCGGAGTTATCGAAGACTCCACGGTAACGCCGCTCCTGTTCCCGTAGCCTCATGGAGAGGAGTGCGACGGTGGCGCCGATGGCGACGAAGACCACGGCCCGCGCAATCGCCGCGACGACCAACCCCACCTCTCCGCTGATGAAGGGCAGGGTCCCCACAAGGTAGCCGAGGCCCAGGGCGAACGAGAATACGGTGCCACGGCGGGGATAGTAGTAAGCAGCAAGCACGATCGGCAGATAGAAGATGTGCGGGATGACACTGGTGATGCCGGCGAGAAGCCCGGCAGTGTTTGCAACGAAGGCGACGATGACTGATACCGCAACAAGGAGAGGTCGGGTATCCCCACCTGCAGGCCAGTGCTCAGAGGCCATCAGGCAAGACCTCCCTCTAGCGCGGATACAGGGTGAATGAGGCCTCTGCGCGGGGCAGGGGCTGTTGTTCTACGGTCTGCTCTCTGCATATTGTGTAATGGTGCTTTGGCCTCCGGCCTTTATAATCGATCTGATCTGGAGCGCCTCACAGGGTTCTGAAGCGCAGTTTCTCGTGCAAGCGGGGTTGTGCAAAAGCATATGCCATCGGTCCCGCCAATATTGATCGAGACGGATGAAACTAGCACTCCTCCAGGCGAACATGGTCATCGGGGACCTTCGCGGCAACGCCGATCTGATAGTAGCAGGGGTTCTGGAGGCAGCGCGCTCCCAGCCGGACCTGATCCTGACGCCGGAACTCTCACTGACCGGATGCCCCCCCCAGGACATCCTCCTTGGGAAGGGATTTGTGGCCGAGAGCCTCTCGGTCCTGGAGACTCTGGCCGCCGACCTTGAGGGTGCGCCGCCGGTGATGGTTGGTCTCGCTGTGCCGAATCGCTCCGGCCGCGGCCGACCGCTCTTCAACGCTGCAGCACTCCTCCAGGGCGGAAAAGTCCAGGAGACCGTCGCGAAGACCTACCTCTCGTCCTGCGGTGCGCTCGAGGAAGGCCGTTACTTTGAACCGGCGGCCCGGGCCCCCCGGATCCTTCACATCAGCGGGAGAAGGGTGGGGGTCTCTATCGGGGAGGAGCTCTGGCGTGGCGGGAGGTCTGCCGGGGAGCTGGTCCATGCCGGCGCCGAGGTGATCATAAACATATCTGCAGCACCGTTTGCTGTCGGAAGGCAGGCCCTGCGCGAGGAGGCGCTCTCCCGCATCGCAAGGGATCACCAGGTCCCGATCGCCGCAGCAAACCTCGTCGGCGGAAATGATGATCTGGTCTTCGACGGGCGGAGTTCTGTTTTTGGTGCCGATGGAACCCTCATCGCCCGGGGTGCGGCCTTCGCTGAAGACATCGTGACCGCCGATCTCGACCGCCCTGGCCCACAGGCGATCGCTCCTGATGATCTCACACCTGAATCTGAGATCTGGCGGGCGCTGGTGCTCGGCACCCACGACTACGTCCAAAAATGCGGCCTTCAATCGGTCATACTCGGTCTCTCAGGCGGGATCGACTCATCGCTTGTGGCTGCAGTCGCTGCCCGGGCTCTGGGGCCGGAGAACGTCCTCGGGGTGCTCCTCCCCTCGCCCTACACATCTCCGGAGAGCATCGAGGATGCGCAGGAGGTCGCAGCGAACCTCGGCATCCAGACACACACTCTCCCCATCACCCCGGCGATGGAGGCGTTTGAGGATATCCTCGCTGAGATCTTTACCGGACTCCCCCAAGACGTCACCGAGGAGAACCTGCAGGCCCGGATCCGGGCAGTCATCCTGATGGCCCTTGCCAACAAGTTCGGCTCCATGCTGCTCTCCACCGGGAATCGATCAGAGTCCGCGGTCGGCTACTCGACCCTTTATGGGGATATGGCAGGTGGCCTTGCGGTGATCGGCGACGTCTCGAAGGGGATGGTCTACAGGATCAGCCGGTGGCTGAACAGGGGGCGCCTGGTCATCCCCGACCGGGTGCTCAAAAAGCCGCCATCCGCTGAGCTCCGTCCCGGCCAGATCGATCAGGATGTCCTTCCCCCGTACGACGTTCTCGATGCCATCCTCCACCGCCACATCGACTGTTTCGAGTCTCCCGATGATATCATCGCTGCAGGATATTCCGAGGAGATTGTCCACCGGGTCCTCAGGATGGTCAGGCTGGCTGAATTCAAGCGCCGACAGGCCGCGCCGGAGATCAGGGTGACCGATCGTGCCTTCGGCACCGACTGGCAGATGCCGATCGCCGCGCGGCCGTGGTGGCGGGAGGATGGTTCCTGATGGCAACAACATCCCTCACCAGCGACCTGTTCACGATCTACGACACCCTGCACGCGGCGTTTGGCCACCAGCACTGGTGGCCTGCAAAGACTCCCTTCGAGACGATGATCGGCGCTATCCTCACCCAGAGCGTCTCCTGGAAGAACGCGGCGCGGGCTGTCAGGAACCTGGAGGCTGCCGGGATGCTCGATCCGGGGTTGCTCGCTACGGCAGATACGGAAGATGTTGCCCGATACATCGTTCCTTCCCGGTTCTACAACCAGAAAGCTGAGCGGATCCGGGAATTTTCCCGAATCTACGTCGCTGAGTTTCAGGCTGACCCGGCGGTGATGGCTGCCGCGGAGATGGGCGCACTGCGCCGGCGCCTGCTCGCGATCAAGGGTTTTGGAGAGGAGACCGTGGA
>JAAZOW010000093.1 GCA_012797575.1 Methanomicrobiales archaeon
ACGTATCCAACGGGAGGATCCTTGTCAACGGCATCGATCTCCGGGAGTACGATCTCGCAACCTTCCTCGAAAAGATCGGCTACGTGAGCCAGGACACGTTCATCTACAACGACTCGATCAGGGCAAATATAGCGTTTGGCGATGACTACACCGATGAAGAGATCGCTGAGGCCGCAAGGAAGGCAAACATCCACACATTCATCATGGGGCTCTCCGAGGACTATGATACCGTCGTCGGAGATCAGGGCCTGAGGCTCTCCGGAGGCGAGAAGCAGAGGATCGCGATCGCAAGGGCGCTTGTGAGGAAGCCTGAGATCCTCGTGCTCGATGAGGCGACGAGCAACCTCGATAACGAGTCGGAGGCGATCGTCCAGGACTCGATCAACAAGATATCCGAGACGATCACCACGTTCATCATAGCGCATAGGCTCTCGACGATCAGGCGGGCGGATGTCATCAACGTCATGAGTAAGGGCACGATCGTCGAGAGCGGCAGCCATGACGAACTTATGGAGAGGGAGGGGAGGTACTTCGAGCTGTACCTCTCGGCGGCAGGGTAGTGGGGATCTCTTGGGCGACTCCATCTGAGATCCCATTCGGGCGCTTTGCGCCTGCCACTTCATCGAGTATCGAGGCCCGGGAGATCTGGAATAAGGCTCTATAAGAGCCCGATGATGGAGATACCGAGTATCAGGTATATAGCTACCCTCAGAAGGTGATCGATCCCCGGCTGGGGGGACCTGTCCTGCTGCGGTGGGAGTCCAACATAGAGCTGAGAATCGATGCTGGGGCTACCCGGCCAGGTAGACGGTGTAGAAAGGACACGCTGTCTGCAGGCATTCGCGGTTGATATCGCTGTACTCGCATCGCGCCTCCTCTCCCACCGGGAGGGCTACACCGAACCGCTCCGAGAGGAACGTGACCGCCGTCTGGATCGCAAGCCAGGAATCGCGCTTGCAGCACCGGGGTCCACCGTGCCGGGCAATCATCATCAGACTGCGTGCGGTCATCTGGTTTGCGAGCGACCATTCCTGCTTCTTCAGGGGCGTGGAGCCGGTGATCAGGCTCATGAAGATGCCCGTCCCGACCGCCGCCCCGCAAGCGCCATGGGTTCCGCAGGCTCCTCCCGGGACCGCACTGGATCGTGCACGCGCCTGTCGGAGCAGCGGCCCCTTTCGTCCCGGTTCTCCCTGATGGTTGCAATACGCGGCGATGAGTGCGGCTGGCACAAGAAAGTGGTGCTCCGGCCCGTGCATCCTGACCGCCGGACTCCGCAACAGTATACAGGCGATGGCAAGCGGATCTTCAAGCGTCGTCGTGATACAGAACTCTTCGATGAAGTCGAGCGCTTCAAGGCTATGACACCGGCCGCAGACGAAATGCCCGGCCTCGCAGACCGCGGTGGTGCTCTGGACCTCGCCGCAGACGGCGCACACAAGGTCACGGGACTCCTCGCTGTACACGAGATCCCGGCCGCAGATCAGGCATCCTGCCGTATGCTCCATATCGTACGGTGCGCCACCATACGCAATAAGCTTGTGTATACGCCCACTCCACCCTTGAGGAAATTGGTTCATACCCATCGCCGGAGCCCGATGAGGCTCCAGTCGGGATCGGATCTTGGAAC